>JBGSRQ010000209.1:0-2393 GCA_041737515.1 Rhodobacterales bacterium
GGCATGTTGTGCAGCGCAAAGGCCCAGTCGGGGTGCAACCCGTCAAAGGCCGGGTCAGCAATCACCGCCGCCGCCCCCGAGCCGTCTTCTTCCGCTGGTTGAAACATCAGCACCACCCGCCCGCGCGCGGGCCGATTGCGCGACAGCAGGCGGCCCAATGCCACAATGATCGTCATATGCCCGTCATGACCGCAAAGGTGACCTGTGCCGGGTCTGGTGGACCGGTGCGCGAAATCAGACAGCTCCTCAATCGGCAGCGCATCAAGTTCACACCGAAACAGCACCGTCGGCCCCGGCGCGGCCCCCTGAAACACCGCAGCGACGCCATGCCCGCCAAGCTGCGGGATGATCTGGTCGGGTTGCAGAGCCTTGAGGGCTTTGCCGATGCGGCGGGCGGTTTCCACTTCCGCCCCTGAAACCTCGGGAAAACGGTGCAGATCGCGGCGGAACGCGGTCAGTTCTGTGATATCGCTGTTGGTCAGCATCCGGCGGCGATGCGTGCCGCGCGCTTTTTCATCGCATCCTCAACCTCGTGCCACGCTGTCTGCGCCATCGAGCGGAACACCAAAAGGTCAAACCGGTCGTCTGCCATGCGCATCACCACCGAGGACATGTGCCCCATCGGCGCGCGGGCGGCGTGGCCGGTGCCGAAGGCGGGCAATCGAAGGTCAATCGGGTAAAGCCGCATCAGCAGGTCGGCGGCCCCTTCGCCAGCAAGCGTCAGCGCCGCCCAGCCGTCAGATTGATCGGTCAGAGCCGCCATTCCCGCCAGCCCCGCAGGATCAGCCTCGATCAAGAACGCCTGTTCGCGCCCGGTCCAGACAATCTGCGCCGAGTCCGTGGAACGCATCCGGTTCGGGTCGGGAAAGCCCAGCCCCAATCCTTTCAACACGCGGCCCAGCGCCGTTTTCTGCCCTTTCAGCAGCGCGACCGACGTCACCCGGCCAAGCAGCCGTTCCGACAGGGTGATGCCGGCCAGCGTTACAGGCGCACGCCCCTGAAGCGGGGATTTTGCGATAAGACTAACCACGAAGTTTCACCCCTTCCCTGTCATGGAACACCGGGTCCACCACCTCGCACAGCACGTCAATATCGCGCAGATGGTCAACCAGCCGCAGGGTTTCGCCCATCCTCGCGCGACCGTTGCGCAAGAATCCAAGGCCGATATGCGCATCCAGAGTCGGCGAATACCCGACCGAGGTGACATAGCCCTGATCATTCTCGCGCATCGCGGCTTCACCCTTGATGAACAGATGCGCGCCGGAGGTGATCTTTGACGCGGCCCGCAGGCCGACCAGTTGATCGCGCTCTGCCCCCAGCAGACCCGGCCGCAAGGCTGCGCCCTTGCCGATGCAATCCTTCTTGGCGGAGATCATCTTTTCCATGCCGATATCAAACGCCGTCACCCGGCCGTGAATCTCGGCATGGGTGATGAACCCCTTTTCGATCCGCAGGATGTTGAGCGCCTCCATCCCGTAGGGCCCGCCGCCCAGCGTTGCCGCGCGGGCGATCAGATCGCGGAACAGCGCTTCGCCATAGCGCGCGGGCACGGCCAGTTCATACCCCACCTCGCCCGAGAACGAGATGCGGAAAAGCCGCCCCTCAACTCCCTGCACCGTCACCGGAGCGACCCCCATGAACGGCAACTCCGGCAGAGCCAGAGAGTCCAGAAGCACCCGCGCTTTCGGCCCCGCAATTGCAAACTGCGCCCAGTTTTCCGTCACGGAAATGAAGCGCAGGTCATAGCCCGCGCAATGCGCTTGATGCACCCAATCCAGGTGCCGCATGACCAGGCCCGCCGCAGCGGTTGTCGTCGTCATCACAAAGTGGTTTTCACCCAGTCGCGCGGTCGTTCCGTCATCCAGCACATGCCCATCCTCGCGCAGCATCAGCCCATAGCGAACCTTGCCGACAGGCAGCGTGGAAAACGTGTTGGTATAGACGAAATCCAGAAATTTCGATGCATCTGCACCCTGAATGTCGATCTTGCCAAGCGTGGACACATCCGCGATGCCAACCGCACCGCGCACCATCTGAACCTCGCGGTTGCACGCCTCAAGCCAGGTCGATTCACCGGGTTGCGGAAAATAGCTGGGGCGATACCAGAGCCCCGCCTCAACCATCGGCGCATGGCGTTCGACGGATGCCGCGTGCGAGGTCAGAAACCGTTGCGGCGCAAACCCCTTGCCGCGCGCAGCACCGCCGATGGCCGCGATAGAGGTCGGAACATAGGGCGGGCGGAACGTCGTCGTGCCGGTTTCGGGAATACCCCGCCCGGTCGTGTCGGCCAGCACCGCCAGCGCCACGACGTTCGAGTTCTTGCCCTGATCCGGCGCCATGCCTTGCGTCGTATAGCGTTTCATATGTTCGACGGATTTGAAGTTTTCCTGCGC
>JBGSRQ010000231.1:0-5136 GCA_041737515.1 Rhodobacterales bacterium
GTCGAGGCCGTGGATGCCGGTGATCTCCCGCAGGACGAAGCCGACGCCGTGGGCAACCGCAGCCGCATTTTCGGCGCGGTGGGGCAGGTGCTGGATCGCAGCGGCGTACCGTTCCTGATCGGTGGCGACGACAGCCTGCCGATCCCCATGCTGGAAGCCTACGGCGCGCGCGGCCGCCGTTTTACGGTGCTGCAGATTGACGCCCACATTGATTGGCGAGACGAGGTGCAGGGCGAACGGCTGGGCCTGTCGTCCACCATGCGGCGGGCCAGCGAAATGGGCCAGATCGAGCGGATCATCCAGGTTGGCCAGCGCGGCACCGGATCAGCGCGGCCTGGTGATCTGCGCGACGCCCTCGATTGGGGCGTTGAATTCGTGCCCGCAGGCGAGGCCGCGCGCGGCGGTATCGGGCGTGCCGTCGATCTGGTGCATGCCGGGTCCGAGGTGATCGTATGCCTTGACTGCGATGCATTCGATCCGTCGGTGATGCCCGCCGTGATCGGACGCACGGCGGGCGGGCTTGGCTATTGGCAGGTCCTGGAACTGATCGGCGGGATCGCGGAAAAAGCAAGGATTGCCGGCGTGGCCGTGACCGAGTTCATGCCAGAACGCGATATCGACGGGACCGGCGCGATGCTGGCCGCACAACTGATGCAGGCCACCATCGGCATTGTGGCGCGGCAGGGATGAAACAGGTTCCGGTACTTGAGACGGAGCGCCTGATCCTGCGGGAAATGATCCGCGCGGATTTCCCGGCGTTCGCGCAAAGCTGGCGCGACCCCGAAGTCGTGCGGTTCATCCTGCCCGAACCGCGACACGAGACTGCAAGCTGGCGGGCGTTTCAGGCCAATGCCGGAAGCTGGGCGATGGACGGGATCGGGCAATGGGCGATAACCCTGCGCGCCACGAGCGACTATATCGGCCAGACCGGATTTTTCGATGCCAAACGCGGGTTCGGCCCCGATTTCGATTCCGCGCCGGAATGCGGCTGGGTTCTGGCGCGCCCGTTCTGGGGCCAGGGATATGCGTCCGAAGCTGTGGCCGAGGCACATCGCTGGTTCGATCAGCGCTCGTTTCCGGATGGGTCCCGCGCAATCATCACGAGCGGACATGTCGCTTCCGAAGCAATTGCCCGATCAAACGGCTATATCCCCATGCGGCACACGCAAAGCAACGGCGATCACGTAGTGCTTTATCGACGGCAATGATCTGGCAAAATCCGGACCGTTGTCTCGTGCGGGTAAGATCGAATGCCTGCGGCGCGAGTATTTTTGCAAAGATGAAGTAATTGAGTCAGGTCATGGACTCGGAACACTGTCACGAGGAACTTCATCTTTGCAAAAATACTCATGAACCACTGTCCGTGCCTGATCGGCGGTGCAGGTTGCGTGTGGTTTCAGGGTTGCTCCGCGACAGCGCGGCGCGAGCGGGCTCGATGCCCGCGAGCGACGCTCCCTCTGCGGCGGGCTGCGGTGAGGATTGTCGGATTGTTGCCGGTTTATGCGGGCATTGTTGCGCAGGTGCTGGGGCGCGTGTATCACGCCTGCGGATCATCGCCGGTGCGGGCGGGATGGAAAGAAGGAAGAAGCGATGCGTCGTGTGGTTGTCACGGGTCTTGGGATGGTCACGCCGCTGGCATGCGGTGTGGAGGAAACCTGGAGCAGGCTTCTGGCGGGTCAGTCGGGAGCCGGACCGATCACGCGGTTTGATGCCTCCAACGTGGTCACGCAGTATGCCTGCGAGATTCCGCGCGGTGACGGCACCGACGGCACGTTCAACCCTGACGACTGGATGGAACCGAAGGACCAGCGCAAGGTCGATGACTTCATCCTTTATGGCATGGCGGCTGCCGTTCAGGCTGTTCGCGATGCTGGGTGGGAGGCTCCGTCCGAGAAGGAAAAGCTGCGTACCGGGGTCATGCTGGGATCGGGTATCGGGGGGTTGTCCGCGATTGCCGAGACGGCTGTGCTGATCAAGGAAAAGGGCCCCAAGCGGGTCAGCCCTTTCTTCATTCCCAGCGCATTGATCAACCTTGCATCGGGTCAGGTCAGCATCCGTTTCGGGTTCAAGGGGCCGAACCACTCGGTCGTCACTGCCTGTTCGAGCGGCGCGCATGCCATTGGCGATGCCGCTCGGCTGATACAGTGGGGCGACGCGGATGTGATGATCGCGGGCGGCGCGGAAAGTCCGATCTCGGAGATCGGCATCGCCGGCTTCAACGCCTGCAAGGCGTTGTCCACCAAGCGCGCCGATGATCCGACCAAGGCGAGCCGTCCCTATGATGCCGACCGCGACGGCTTTGTGATGGGCGAGGGCGCGGGCGTGGTGGTGCTGGAGGAATACGAGCACGCCAAGGCGCGCGGCGCAAAGATCTATGCCGAGGTGCTGGGGTATGGCCTTTCGGGCGATGCCTATCACATCACCGCCCCCGCCGAAGATGGCGATGGCGGCTATCGCAGCATGGCCGCCGCCCTAGCGCGCGCCGGTCTGACGCCTGCGGATGTCGATTACATCAATGCGCATGGCACCTCGACCATGGCCGACACGATCGAGTTGGGTGCGGTGGAGCGTCTGATGGGCGATGCGGCAGCAGGGGCCACGATTAGTTCGACCAAATCCTCGATCGGTCATCTTCTGGGGGCGGCCGGTGCTGTGGAGGCGATTTTCTGCATTCTGGCGATCCGTGATCAGGTCGCCCCGCCGACCATGAACCTGGACAATCCGGCGGTCACGCCAAAGTTGGACCTTGCACCCAACGCCGCGCGCAAGCGCCGGATCGGCGTGGCGCTGTCGAACTCGTTCGGCTTTGGCGGCACCAATGCCAGCGTTGTGCTGGGTCGGGTGAAGGGCTGATGTGGCGCGGACTGGCTTCCAACGCGCTGACGCTGTTTGTCGTTGCGCTGATCCTTGTGGCCGGGGTGCTTGCCTGGGGGCGTGAACAATATACCGGTCCCGGCCCGCTGGCGCAGGCGGTGTGCATCAAGGTTGATCGCGGCGCGTCACTGAGTGCGGTCAGCCGCACGCTTGAAGGTCAGGGTGCGGTTTCGGATGCGCGCATCTTCCGCATTGGCGCGGAGTATTCCGACCGGGCCGGCGCGCTGAAATTCGGCAGCTATCTGGTGCCGCCGGGCGCGTCGATGGCGCAGGTGCTGGAACTGATTACAGCGGGCGGGCAATCGACCTGTGGGCGCGAGGTCAATTTCCGGATCGGGATCGCTGCGGCCGATGTCATTCTGCGCGAACTTGATCCGGCAACGAATGAGTTTGTCGAGGTTGCGAAATTCGATCCGGCAGCAGGGCCTCCGCCGGTTGAATATCAAAATGCCGCCGCTGAGGGTGATCTGCGCTGGCGTGTAACACTGGCCGAGGGCGTGACCAGCTGGCAGGTGGTGGAAAGCCTGAAGGCGGCCGATTTCATGGAAGGCACGATCGACGCCGTGCCCGCCGAAGGCAGCCTCGCACCGGGCAGCTATGAAGTGAGCAAGGGTGCCGACCGGGCCACGCTGCTGGCCACAATGGCGGCGGGTCAGGCGGCGACAGTGGCGGACCTTTGGGCCAACCGCGCCGACGGCTTGCCCTACGCGACGCCGCAGGAGGCTTTGGTCATGGCGTCCATCGTGGAAAAGGAAACCGGGATTCCGACGGAACGCAAGCAGGTGGCGAGTGTGTTCATCAATCGCCTGGCACAGGGAATGAAGCTGCAGACCGACCCCACCGTGATTTACGGCATTACCAAGGGCGAGGGGATTCTGGGCCGGGGCCTGCGCCAAAGCGAGCTGCGCCGCGAGACGCCCTACAACACTTATGTCATCGACGGTTTGCCGCCGACGCCGATTGCCAACCCCGGACGGCTGAGCATCGAGGCTGCACTGAACCCCGACACGACACGATATCTGTTCTTTGTGGCCGATGGCAGCGGTGGTCATGCATTTGCGGAAACGCTGGCCGAGCATAACGCCAATGTGGTGCGCTGGCGGGCGATCGAGGCGCAGCAAGGGCAGGCCGGTCAGGGCGGGGTGCAGGGCAACTAGTTACCGAAACGTTACGGTGAAGTTCGCTTAACGTAATGATATAAAACAGATTTAATTTGACTTTGCGACCGGTCTGATATAGCAGTTCAGGCATGCTAGAAGAAATGGGCAAGCGGCACGGGGCAACCTGGGGCCGCTTTTTCATTTCTCTCGTGCCGGAGGGGCAGGAGAGGTGGGCAAAGCTGCAGATGACGATGAAATTCTCCGCCGGGGAAAACACGCCAAAGGACTTCATTTTGGCGACAGAGGAACTTTATCGGGACATCGCCGAGGAACTGATCCTTGCCATGCAGCAGGTGAAATCCGGTGAAACAGCACAGGTCAAGGCTGCCAAACAGGCGGTGCGGGATCTGCGTGATGCGTTCCAGATGATCATGGATGAAAGGACCAGAGTTGACAAACTCCGCAAAGAACTTGCCGGGGCCGTCCGCGACCACGCGCACGACTTTGACACCGCGCGCGATGAAGTCGGGCGCAGGCTGGCTCGCCTCCGCGACGCCCGAAGTGGTGGATGAATTCATCGGCTCGTTGAGCAGCGATGCGCTGCTGGCGCTGCCATGGATGTTCGAGTTCTGGGCGCTTCCACACCAGTTGCCGCCTGAGGGCGCGTGGAAGACCTGGGTGATTTGCGGCGGGCGGGGTGCGGGAAAGACCCGAGCCGGAGCCGAATGGGTGCGCGCGCAGGTGGAGGGCGCGCGCCCGATGGACAAGGGTGCGGCGTCCCGGTTGGCGCTGGTTGGCGAAACCGTCGATCAGGTGCGCGAAGTGATGATCTTTGGCGAAAGCGGGATTCTGGCCTGCTCGCCACCTGATCGCCGGCCGGTGTGGGAGGCGGGGCGCAAGCGTCTGGTCTGGCCCAACGGGGCGGTGGCGTCGGTTTTTTCGGCGCACGAACCCGACAGCCTGCGCGGACCGCAATTCGATGCGGCCTGGGTGGACGAGCTGGCCAAATGGAAAAAGGCCGACGACGCCTGGGACATGCTGCAGTTCGCCTTGCGGCTGGGGACCAATCCGCGACAGGTGGTAACGACCACGCCGCAGAACGTGGCGGTGCTGAAGCGGATCATGAAGAACCCGTCGACCGTGGTGACTCACGCGCCGACCG
>JBGSRQ010000270.1:0-5963 GCA_041737515.1 Rhodobacterales bacterium
GACGGCTTGGTTCATGCCGCCACTCCGCCCGACATCAGGGTGCGCCCAGCCGCGTCAAAGAAGTGCAGCCGTTCGGCGGGCAGACCAAGCGACACCGTGGCACCGGCCCGCAGCGGCGTATCGCCTTCGGCCCGTGCAACGATCTGCGCCCCGTTCGCCAGCCGCAGATACAGATAGGCATCGCCCCCCAGCGTCTCACGCAAGGTTACGGTTGCATCCAGATCACCCGCGCCTGCGGGCCGCACCACCAGATGTTCGGGTCGCACGCCCAGTTGGGTTGCGCCGGGCGGGGCCGCGGGCAGGCCGCGTGCCTCAAGCCCTGCCAGATCCATGAAATTCATTGACGGAGCACCGATGAAACCCGCCACGAAAGCGCTGACCGGCCGGTGATAAAGGTCCATCGGGCTGCCGACCTGTTCGATCCGGCCGCCTTGCAGGACCACGATCTTGTCAGCCATCGTCATCGCTTCGACCTGATCATGGGTGACGTAGATCATCGTGGCTTTCAGGTCCTTGTGCAACGCCTCCAGTTCGACGCGCATCTGGACGCGCAGTTTGGCATCAAGGTTCGATAACGGCTCGTCGAACAGGAACACTTTGGGTTCTTTGACAATCGCGCGCCCGATCGCAACGCGCTGTCGCTGGCCGCCCGAAAGCTGCCCCGGTTTGCGGTCAAGGTATTCGCCCAGTTGCAGGATGCGCGCGGCCTCGGCAATGCGGCGGGCCCGGTCGGCGGCAGAAAAGTTGTTCACCTTCATGCCGAAATCCATGTTCCCGCGCACCGTCATATGCGGATAAAGCGCGTAGGACTGGAACACCATCGAGATATCGCGTGCGGAGGGTGGCAGGGCTGAAACGTCGCGCCCGCCAATATGCACGGCCCCGGATGAGATCGTTTCCAGGCCTGCAATCGCGCGCAGCAGCGTTGATTTTCCGCATCCCGACGGGCCCACAAAGACCGCGAATTCGCCATCGGCAATGTGCAGGCTTACGTCGTGCAAAGCCTGCGTGGCCCCGTAAAACTTGTTGATCCCGTCAAGCGTCACTTCGGCCATCGCCGCTTCCTTCCCCGTGCGCGTTCGAATTTTCCGGATTGACTCGCGGCCATTTCGATACATTTATATGCATAGCGTTACAAATGGAAGTCAACCGTCAAACGCTATGAACCTTGGGAGGTCACGATGAAAATGAAACTGCACGCAAGTGTCCTTGCGTTATCGTCTGCTGCCGTGATGTGCGCGGCAGGCGCTGCAAATGCGTGGTCGCTGGAAGAGGCGGCCAAGCCCTATGCCGGAACAACGGTGGATGTGCTGTTCCTAGACCGGCCCGGCTACAACGCCGCCAAAGAGATGCTGCCCGAATTCGAGGCCGCAACCGGCATCAAGGTCAACGCCACAACGGTGCCGTATGAAAACGCGCTGGGCGAGCAGGTCCGCGATTTCGTGGCGGGCGGCGATATCGACGTGGCGCTGATCGACCTTGTCTGGATCGGCAACTTTGCCGAAAACGGCTGGATCGAACCGATCGACAAATTCACCTCGAACCCCGAACTTGCCGACCCCGAACTGGACATGGCAGATTTCTTTCCGCTGGTCCTCAATGCGTTCGGCGGCTGGAACGGCACAGTCTACGGCCTGCCGTTCGACAATTATTCGGGCCTGATGTTCTACAACGCATGCATGCTGAAGGATGCGGGATTTGATGGCCCCCCGGCAACATGGGCCGATCTGAAAGACGTCTATGGCCCCGCGCTGACCAAGGATGGAAAGTATGCTTTCGCGCTGCAATCCAAGCGCAATGAAACGCAATCCGCCGACAGCTTCGCGCGGATGCTGTGGCCCTTTGGCGGGTCTTTCCTGACGGCTGAATTCAAGTCCAACCTGAACTCGCCCGAAAGTCAGGCGGGGCTGAACTTCCGTCAGGATCTGATGAAATACATGCCGGAAGGGATCGTCGCCTATGACCATTCCGAGGTTGTGAACGGCCTTGCGCAGGGCGATATCGCGATGATCACGGAATGGTCGGCGTTCTATTCTACGCTGGCCTCGCCCGAGACGTCAAAGCTGGGCGATTGTCTGGCCGTGGCCCCGGAGCCCACAGGTCCTGCAGGGCGCAAGCCGGCACTGGGCGGGTTCAGTCTGGCGGTGGCCACCCAAGCCGATGACGCCGAAAAGGCCGCCGGTTACCTGTTCATCCAGTGGGTGACATCAAAGGCCAATGCCGGGAAATATCTGGAGCTTGGCGGCGTGCCCGCGCGTCAGTCGGCCTATGCCGACCCCGCGCTGGCCGAGAAATACAAGTTCATCCCGGCACTTGTCGAAAGCTGGCAGGCGGGCGTGCCGGAGTTCCGTCCGCGCTTTGCCGAATGGCCCGAAATCACCGAGATCGTGCAGGAATGGGGCACCAAGATGATGCTGGGCGAAGTCAGCGTCGAGGATGGTGCCAAGACCATCGGCGAAAAGATGGAAGCGGTTCTGACCACGGCCGGATACTATGACGGCAAAAAGCCGTTGGCGCAGTAGACGAGGCGCCGACAGCCACCGATCCTACCCCGCCCCGGGCCGCTCTGGCACCGGGGCGGGGCCGCCCTGAACGCGCAAGGCCTTTTCATGACAACCCGTGTCCGCAGGTCCACCCTGATCGGCTTTCTTGGGCCCGCCGTGGCCGCACTGTTGCTGGTGGGCATCGTGCCGTTGGGTTTTGCGGTCTGGAAAAGCCTGCATTACTTCAACCTGACCAAGATCGCGCAAAGCCGGTTTGTCGGGCTGGAGAACTATATCTTCGTGCTGACCGACCCGGTGTTCTGGCAGGCGATGGGGCGCACTGCCCTGCTGTTTGCAATTTCGGTTCCGACCCAGATCGCCATCGGGCTGACCATCGCGCTGGTCTTGCACCGCCCCGGTATGACGCTGTTCAAGACTCTGACGCGGCTGTCGCTGGTGCTGCCGATGGCCACGACCTATGCCGTGGTGGGGTTGCTGGCTCAGGTGATGCTGAACCAGAAATACGGGGTGATCAATCAGATGCTGGGCTGGGTCGGCATTGATGCGGTGAACTTCATCGGCGATCCGACCAACGCCTTTATCGCCGTTGTGATGTGGGACATCTGGCAATGGACGCCGTTCGTCGCACTGGTGCTGCTGGCCGGTCTGTCCACCGTTCCGCCCGAGATCGAAGAGGCGGCAGAGCTGGAAACCCGCAGCCCGTGGATCATTCTGCGCAACATCCAGTTGCCCTATCTGATCCCCAGCTTGGTGGCCGTGCTGATCCTGCGCACCGCCGATACGCTGAAACTGTTCGACATGCCCTTTACCATGACGCGCGGCGGGCCGGGGGCTGCGACCGAATTCATCGCGATCCTGATCGAGCGGGTCGGCAACCGGCAGTTCGACATCGGGCTTGCCTCGGCGCAATCCATCATCATGCTGGCCGTCACCATCGTTCTGGCGCGGCTTTACATCCGTCTCTTTTACCGCGAGGTCCGCTGATGGCTGCTGTCACCCAAAAGCGCGGGTTGGCGTTGGAGGCGCTGCTTCTGGTCGAGATCTGTGCATTCTGCGTCTTTCCGTTCTACTGGATGGTCACCACCAGCCTCAAGACGCAGGTCGTGGCCCTGCAATCGCCGCCTGCGTGGCTGTTCACACCAACGCTGGCAAACTACACCGAAGTGTTGTTCGAGGATAAGGTCGGCATCGCGCTGATCAACTCGATCATTGTGGCGGTCTGCACCACGGCGCTGGCCGTGGGGCTTGGCACGCCCGCCGCCTATGCGCTGGCGCGGTTCGAATTCCGGGGCAAGACGGACCTGTGGTTCTGGTTCATCACCAACCGTTTCGTCAGCCCGGTGGTGCTGGCGTTTCCGGTGTTCCTGATCAGCCGCGATCTGGGCTTGCGGGACACTCATCTGGCGCTGATCCTGATGTATCTGACGTTCACCCTGCCCATCGTGATCTGGCTTTGCACGGATCAGTTCCGCTCGATCCCCAAGGAACTGGACGAGGCGGCGATGCTGGAGGGCGCGTCGCAATGGCGGATATTCCGGTCGATCTGTCTGCCCTTGGCGATGCCCGGCGTCGCGGTCAGTGCAATCTTGTCGTTCATTTTCTCGTGGAACGAGCTTCTGTTCGCTTATATCCTGGCACCCAAAGCGGCAAAGACGGCGCCTGCGATGGCGGTTACATTCATGGAAGGCTATTCGGTGCCCTACGGAAAAATCATGGCCACCTCGACCTTGATCGTGGTGCCGGTGCTGATCTTTGCGCTTCTGGCGTCCAAACATCTGGTCCGGGGGCTGACGATGGGCGCGGTGAAATAGACCGATGGCGCGGTCGCCGAAACTTCCAAACATTGATGCCGAGGAACGGTTTCTGACCCGCGTCGCATGGGCCTATCATGTCGAGGGGCTGACACAGGAGCAGGTCGCACAAAAGCTCGGTGCCACGCGGTTGCGGGTGAACAAGTCGCTGTCCGAGGCGCGCCGCCGTGGTCTGGTGCGCATTACCTTCAATACCGCCTATGCCGCATGTGCCGAACTGGAACAGGCGCTGATCGAACGTTATGGCCTGACGCAGGCCTATGTCGCCCCGGCACCGCAAGACGCGCGCGATGTTCAGATGATCGTGGGTGCTGCGCTGGGCAATCTGCTGAGCGAGGTTCTGGCCGACCCTGCAATCCGGCTTTTCGGCATGTCATGGGGCAACACGCTGAACCTTGCCACCCGATTTGTCGCCGCGATGGAGCGGCCCGATCTTGAGGTGATCTCGGTCATGGGGGGGCTTACGCGCGGGTCGGACCTGAACAGTTTCGAGATCACGACCCGGCTGGCCGACCTCTTGGGCGCGCAGCACAGCTATTTCACGGCGCCCCTTTATGCGGGGTCTGCGGCCAGCCGCGACACGATCATGCAACTGGACGTCTTTCGTGAGGTGCTGGAAAAGCTGCGGTCCGTCGATGCAATGGCAATGGCTGCAGGTGATCTTTCGACCCGGTCGCTGCTGATGCGCGATGGGCTGCCGTCGGATACCACGATGGACGAACTGATCGCACTTGGCGGTGTGGGCGACGTGCTGGGCACGGTGATCGACGCGCAGGGGCGCCCGGTCGACCATCCGATCAACGAACGGGTCATCGGCATTGGTCTGGCCGATCTGGCGCGGATTCCAAACGTCATCCTTGCGGCGGGCGGGGTGCCGAAAGGTCCGGTGATCCGCGCCATTCTTGGGCTTGGCCATATCAATACTTTCGTCACCGACGAGGCGACGGCGCGCGCTTTGCTGGACACCGCAGCGCCAGCCGCCGACCTTCGGATTGCCGCGCCATGATCGTGCTGGGCATGGATCTGGGCACGTCAGGCATCAAGGTGATGCTGATCGAAAATGCCCGGCGCATCATCGCCAGCGCTACGCGACCCATTGCCGTTTCAATTCCGCATGTCGGGTGGAGCGAACAGGACCCTGATCTTTGGGTGGCAGCCGTGTTCGACTGTCTGGACGAACTGTCCAGGGCCGCCCCGCGCGATATGGCGGCCGCCGAAGCGATCGGTCTGTCGGGGCAGATGCTTGCGGCGCTGGTTCTGGGGGCGGATCACCGCCCGCTCCGCCCCGCGATGCTGTGGAACGATCAGCGCGCAGTCGCGGAATGTGCCGAGTTGCTGTTGCGGTGTCCCGACATTGGTCAGCGCACCAACGGCACGCCAGATCCGGGTATCACCGCACCAAAACTGCTTTGGCTGGGCCGGCACGAACCCCGCGTGATCCGTGAGGGTCGGATGCTCCTTCTGCCCAAGGATTACGTCCGTCTTGCCCTTACGGGAGAGGTCATGACCGAACCCACCGACGCGGGCGGCACCCAACTGATGGATTGCCGCAGCGGCCAGTGGGATGACGGGCTCTGCGCGGCGGCGGGCTGGAACCCCGATCATCTGCCGCCGGTGACGATGCCGTGGGCTGTGGCGGGCACCCTGC
>JBGSRQ010000274.1:0-4240 GCA_041737515.1 Rhodobacterales bacterium
CGCCGGTGATGACGCTGTCGTTGTTGTTGACGTTATCAACAATGAAAAATTGCTCGATGCCACTGAAGGTCAGGGTGTTGCCCGCACCCGAGGTGACTGTTCCGCCGTATCCTGCCGCCAGCGTGCCGGACAGCGCGCTGAAGCTGTAGCCGGTTCCGCCAGTGTTGCTGAGTGTCAGAGAGTCGGTGCCCGTGCCGCCGACGACCGTATCGATACCGCCCATCAGCACGCTGATCGCGTCGTTGCCGCCACCGGCGTTCACGCTGTCGGTGCCGCCGCCAAGGTTGATCGCATCATCGCCGTCGCGGGTGTTGATGGTGTCGTTCTGCCCGCCAACAACGCCGTCGGTGAACGTGAAATGCTCGATCCCGGTAAAGACCACATCGGTGGCACCCGGTCCGTTCATGGTGCCGCTATACCCGGCTGCAAGAGTGCCGGTCGTGCCGGTCAGAACCGTCCCGCCGGATGCGGAGTTGTTCGTGTAGATCAGACGATCCGGGCCAGCGGCGGCATTGATCGTGTCGGCACCCGTGCGGATATAGTCGGCCATTTTCGAGTTTCCTGCATAAGCGTTAACTTTGACGCTGAAAATGCAGGCCGACTAAGACCGAAATGCGGACGCACCCCCCCGCTTTGTGGCGAAACATGGGTTTTACAGCGGCCCTGCGCAGGTCATTTTCTGACGCGCGCAAGGTTTGACTGCCGCAATGGTTTCTGCGGGCGGATAACCGCGCCTATTCCGCCGCCTCGGCATAGCTTTCAAGGGGCGGGCAGGTGCAGATCAGATTGCGGTCGCCATAAACATTGTCAACGCGCCCCACCGGCGGCCAGTATTTATCAACCCGGAATGCGCCGGGCGGGAAACACCCCTGCTCGCGCGGGTAAGCGCGGGTCCAGTCGGCGACCAGATCCTCGACCGTGTGGGGGGCGTGGTGCAGCGGGCTGTCGGTGGCCGCAATGTCGCCGCGTTCGACCGCGCGGATTTCCTCGCGGATCGACAACAGTGCCGTGATGAAACGGTCAATCTCGGCCTTGGTCTCGGACTCGGTCGGCTCCACCATCAGCGTGCCCGAAACCGGCCAGCTCATTGTGGGGGCGTGAAAGCCGTTGTCGATAAGGCGCTTGGCAATATCGTCCACGGTAATGCCCACTTCGGCGAAGGGGCGCGTATCCAGAATGCATTCATGTGCCACGCGGCCCCGGTTGCCCATGAACAGCACGTCGTAAGCCCCCTTCAGTCGCGCGGCGATATAGTTGGCGTTCAGGATCGCAACCTTGGTCGCCTGCGTCAGCCCCGCGCCGCCCATCATCAGGCAATAGGCCCAACTGATCAGCAGGATCGAGGCTGAACCGTAAGGCGTTGCCGACACCGGCCCGGTGCGCCCGCCGGTTTCGGGATGGCCCGGCAGAAACGGTGCCAGATGCGCCTTCACGCCGATCGGCCCCATGCCCGGCCCGCCGCCGCCATGCGGAATGGCAAAGGTCTTGTGCAGGTTCAGGTGGCTTACATCGCCGCCGATCTTGCCCGGTTGCACCAGCCCGACCATCGCATTCATGTTGGCACCGTCGATATAGACCTGCCCGCCGTGGCTGTGGGTGATGGCGCAAACCTCGGTCACCGTTTCCTCGAAAACGCCGTGGGTGGACGGATAGGTGATCATGCAGGCCGCCAGCCGGTTTCCCGCCGCTGCCGCCTTGTCGCGGAAATCGTCAAGGTCCACATCGCCATTCGGGGCCGACTTGACCACCACCACCTGCATCCCGGCCATTTGCGCCGATGCGGGGTTGGTGCCATGCGCCGACACCGGGATCAGGCAGATGTCGCGCTGGGTATCGCCATTGGCGCGGTGATAGGCCGCGATGGTCAGAAGGCCCGCGTATTCGCCCTGCGCACCGGAATTGGGCTGCATGCTCATCGCGTCATATCCGGTGATGATGCACAGCCGCTCCGCCAGATCGGTGATGGCAAAAGCATAGCCCGCCGCCTGATCGACCGGCACGAAGGGATGCAGGCTCCCAAATTCGGGCCAGGTGATCGGCATCATTTCCGCCGCTGCGTTCAGCTTCATCGTGCAGGAGCCCAGCGGAATCATCGCGCGGTCCAGCGCCAGATCGCGGTCGCTGAGGCGACGCATATAGCGCATCATCTCGGATTCCGCGCGGTTCATGTGAAAGACCGGATGCGTCAGATAATCTGTCGTACGCAGCATCACCGCCGGAAAGCCCAGGGTCGGGCGGTGCGGCGGAACCGTGTGGATGCCAAAGGCGCGCAACACGCGCATCAGCACCGCCTCGTCGCTGGTCTCGTCCAGGGTGATGCCAACGCGGTCAGTGCCGACCTTGCGGAAATTCAGCCCCTCGTGCCGGGCGGCGGCAAGGATGCCGGCCTGCCCCACGCCGACCTCAACGGTGATGGTATCGAAAAACGCCTTGGGACTGACCTTGGCACCGGCGGCTTTCAGCGCGCGTGCCAGACGGTTGGTCAGGAAATGCACCCGCTCGGCAATCGCTTTCAGACCCAATGGCCCGTGAAATACCGCGTAAAACGATGCCATCACCGCGAGCAAAGCCTGCGCGGTGCAGACGTTCGATGTGGCTTTCTCGCGGCGGATATGCTGCTCGCGGGTTTGCAGGGAAAGGCGGTAGGCCTTGTTGCCCCGCGCATCAATCGAAACGCCGACGATCCGGCCCGGCATCCCGCGTTTCAGATCATCGCGACACGACAGGAAGGCCGCATGCGGCCCGCCATAGCCCATCGGCACCCCGAATCGCTGGCTGGAGCCGATCGCGATATCCGCGCCCATGGCACCCGGTTCCTTCAGTAGGGTCAGCGCCAGAAGGTCGGTCGCAAGGATCGCAACCGCCTTGGCGGCGTGCAAAGCCTCGATCTCGGGGGTAAAGTCGCGGACATGGCCGTAGGTGCCGGGATACTGGAAGATCGCGCCGAAAACGGCGGTCGCATCCATATCCTCGGGCGCGCCGACGATCACCTCGATCCCAAGCGGCCGCGCCCGCGTTTCGATCACTGCGATGGTCTGGGGATGGCAGCCATGATCGACAAAAAAGCCGCGCGCTTTGGATTTCGCACTGCGTTCTGCCATCGTCATCGCCTCGGCGGCCGCCGTCGCTTCATCCAGCAGGCTTGCGTTGGCGACGGGCAGGCCGGTCAGATCGGCCACCATCGTCTGATAGTTCAGCAGCGCCTCAAGCCGGCCCTGCGCGATTTCGGGCTGGTAGGGTGTGTAGGCGGTATACCACGCCGGGTTTTCCAGAATATTGCGCTGAATGGCGGGCGGTGTGACGGTGCCGTAATAGCCCTGCCCGATCAGGCTGGTCATCACCCGGTTCATGCGCGCCACGTCACGCATCTTTGCCAGAAGGGCGTGTTCGGTCAGCGGCGCCCAGTCAAGAGTGGTTTTCTGCCGGATCGCGGCAGGCACCGTTTCGGCAATCAGCGCGTCAAGATCCTTCGCGCCGACAATCCGCAACATCTCGGCCATCTCGTCAGGTGACGGGCCTATATGGCGGCGATTGGCAAAATCGTAGGTGTCATAGTCGACGGGGATATAAGCCATGGGATGTCCTGTCAGTCCTGCGCAAAAATTGTGGATGTGCCCGGAGGCCCCAAATTCCTTCGAAGGAATTTGCAAAATTTTTCGAAAAATTTTGGGTCCCGCGTCGAGCAGCCACTAGCCAATCAGATCATTGTATTCGTCTTCGTCCATGAATTGATCCAGCACCGACAGATCATCGACCCTCAGCTTGAACATCCACGCGTCGCCGGTCGGGTCTTCGTTCACAAGGCCGGGCTTGGTGTTCAGTGCCTCGTTCACCTCGACAATCTCGCCATCGACCGGTGCCAGGATATCGGACGCGGCCTTGACGCTTTCGATGACCACGACTTCATCGCCTGCCGCCACCATCGCCTCGATCTCGGGCAGTTCGACAAACACGACGTCGCCCAGCTGGGTCGCCGCATGTTCGGTGATGCCGACGACAACAAGATCGCCCTCGACGCGCAGCCATTCGTGTTCTTCGGTGTATTTCATGGGGAACGCTCCTCAGCGCTTGTAGGTGGTGGGATGGAAGGGGAGTGGGCAGACCGTGGCTGGCAGGTGCTTGCCGCGGACCTCGCCGGCAAGCGATGTGCCGGGGGTGGCAAAGGCGGCGGCGACATAACCCATCGCGATCGGGGTTTCGAGCGAAGGCCCGAACCCGCCCGAGGTCACCGTGCCGACCG
>JBGSRQ010000358.1:0-3248 GCA_041737515.1 Rhodobacterales bacterium
CCTGCGCCAGATCACATCATGCAAGCCATCCTCGCGCGGGCGCGCGTGCAGGAACCGGCGCTGGCGCAACACCGGATGCGCGCGCCGCAATGCGGTCAGCCGTGCCACGAACGTGGCAAGCGCCATATCGGCGCCGGCCCATGTAACCCAGCCGGTTTCATTATCCTGCGCATAGGCATTGTTGTTGCCGCCCTGACCGTTGCCGATCTCATCCCCCGCCAGAAGCATCGGCGTGCCCTGGCTCAAGAACAATGTCGCCAGCAGATTGCGCTTGCGCTGCGCCCTGGCGGCAAGGATCGAGGCATCCCTGGTCGCGCCCTCAACCCCCATGTTGGACGAATGGTTGTCATTGTGCCCGTCGCGGTTGCCCTCGCCGTTGGCTTCGTTGTGCTTGGCGTCATAGCTGACCAGATCGTGCAGCGTGAAGCCGTCATGTGCGGTCACGAAATTGACCGATGACGTTGCCGCGCGCCCGCTGTGATCAAACCGCTCGGCCGATCCCAGAAGTCGCTTGGCAAGTTCCGGGGCCAGGCCCCGGTCGCCGCGCCAGAACGACCGCAGACCGTCGCGAAAACGGTCGTTCCATTCGGCAAAAGGATGAGGATATGCGCCAAGCTGATAGCCACCGGGGCCGATATCCCAGGGCTCTGCAATCAGCTTTACCCGCGCCAGAACCGGGTCTTGCCGGATCACGTCAAAGAACGCAGCCCCTGTGTCAAACCCCTGCGCTTCGCGCCCCAGCACGGATGCCAGATCAAAGCGGAAGCCATCGACATGCATCACCTGCACCCAATAGCGTAACGAATCCATGATCATCCGCAACACCATCGGATGGCCTGCATTCACCGTGTTCCCGGTGCCGGTATCGTTGATGTAATGCCGCCCGCCGTCCAGCAGCCGGTAATAGCTGCGGTTGTCGATACCGCGAAACGAAAGCGTCGGGCCAAGCTCGTCCCCCTCGCCCGTGTGGTTGTAGACCACGTCCAGAATGACCTCGATGCCCGCCATGTGGAACCGGCGCACCATGGACTGAAACTCGCGGATCGAACCGGAGGTCATGTACCGAGGCTCTGGCGCGAAAAAGCCGATGCTCTGATAGCCCCAATGGTTGCGCAGCCCCTTTTCGACCAGAAAGCGGTCGTCGATGAACGCATGCACCGGCAGAAGTTCGATCGCGGTGACGCCAAGCCGGGTCAGATGGTCCAGCACCGGGTCCGAGGCAAGGCCAAGATAACTGCCGCGCAATCCCCGCTCGATCCCGTTCATCTGGGCGGTCAGGCCGCGCACATGCGCCTCGTAGATCACCGATTGATCCAGCGGCACGCCGGGCGGCGTGTCGGTACCCCACTGGAACGACGCGTCCACCACAACCGATTTCGGCATCGCAAATGCACTGTCGCGCGCATCAAACGACAGATCGCCGCGCGGGCTGCCGACCTTGTAGCCCATCACCGCATCCGACCACCGCAACCGTCCCGACAACTGCCGCGCATAGGGGTCGATCAGCAGTTTGTTGGGGTTGAAGCGGTGGCCTTCCTCGGGCGCATAGGGCCCGTGCACGCGGTAACCGTAAAGCGCCCCCGGCATCAGCCCGCCGACATGGATATGCCAGACATCGCCCGACCGGTGCCGCAGCGGCAGCCGGCATAACTCCTTGCGTCCATCGGGCGCGAACAGGCACAGTTCAATCGCTTCAGCATGGGCCGAAAAGATCGCAAAATTCACCCCGGCCCCGTCGAACCGCGCACCCAAGGGAAAGTCGCGCCCCGGCCCGATGGAATGTCCGGCAAGCACGGCAGGAAGGCGGTTCAGCGTCATCAGGACATCAGGCTTTCATACAGGCGGGCGTAGGCAGCGGCCGATGCATCCCAGCCGACCGGCTGCGCCATCGCGTTGGCCTGCAGCTTTTTCCACACCGTGCGGTCGGCGTAAAGATCAACCAGTTGGCGCAAGGCCCTACCGAAGGCCGCCGCATCCACGGGATGAAAGGTGATGCCCGTGGCCACGCCCTGCGCCAAAGCCGCCGGATTGGCGGTGATCACCGTATCGGCCAGACCGCCGACCTCGGCCACAACCGGAATGGTGCCATAGCGCAGCCCGTACATCTGTGTCAGACCACAGGGCTCGAACCGGCTGGGCACCAGAACGGCATCCGCGCCCGCAAACAGGCGGTGCGACATGGCTTCGTCATATCCGATGTGAACCGCAACCCGCCCCGGATGCGCCCCCGCCAGCGCCAGCATTGCCTGCTCCAACCCGGGATCCCCCGAGCCGAGCACGATCAGCGCCCCCCCGGCGGCGACAAAGTCCGGTATCACGGCGGGCAAAAGGTCGATGCCCTTCTGATCGGTCATCCGGCTGACCACAATCGCCAACGGCCCCTCTGCCGTAACCCCGAATTCGGCGCAGATGGCCACGCGGTTGGCGACCTTGCCCGACATCTTCCGGGCGTTGAACGCAACAGGCTCCGCCTCGGGTGACCAGACGTCCTCATCAACGCCGTTCAGAATTCCGCTGACCGCAGCGCCCCGCGCCGCAATGACACCCTGCAGGCCCATGCCGAACTCTGGCCGCATCAGTTCGGATGCGTAATTCGGCGATACGGTCGTCACCGCATCCGCCGTAACCAACCCGGCCTTCAGCGACGACAAGCCGCCGTAATACTCCAGCGCATCAGCGCGGAACTCGCGCATGGGCAGGCGCAAGGCCCCCAGCATCGCAGCAGGGGCCCACCCCTGAAAGGCGATGTTGTGCACCGTCAGAACCGATGCCGCCCCGCCGCCGCCATACGCCAGATAGGCCGGCGCAAATCCCGCCTGCCAGTCATGCGCGTGCAGGATGTCAGGGGTCCAGCCGTCTGCAAGCCCGTCCCGCGCAATCGCCGCACCCGCCCAACCCAGGGCTGCAAAACGCTGCGCATTGTCGCCCCAGTCGCCCTGCATCCCGCCATAGATGCCACCCTCACGGTCATAAAGATGCGGCGCGTCCAGAAGCAGCAGCGAAAGCCCCTCGGCCTCGCCCGCCAGAACCCGCGCCGGACCACCGAAAAGATCACCCTCGCCCCAGACTTGCGGCCAGTCCACCGCCCGCTCCCGCAGCCCGCGGTAAGCCGGCAGCAAGACCCGCATCTCCCACCCCTGCCCGGCAAGCGCGCCCGGCAAAGCGCCCACCACATCGGCCAGTCCCCCGGTCTTCACCAAAGGCACGCATTCCGATGCAACCGACAATACTTTTCCGCGCATAACCAC
>JBGSRQ010000391.1:0-19472 GCA_041737515.1 Rhodobacterales bacterium
GGCGCTGGCGGGCGCGGGCGTTTCGGTGGCAACGCCGCTTCTGGCGGTGTCGGGCGATCTTCTGGTGCAGATGGCCTCCGGTCGGTTTGCCTCTGCAATCCGCTGGATCGAGGGGGAGGCGCTGGGTGAAGCGGGCGTGCCTCTGCCCGGCACACCACGGGAACAGGTCGCGCGACACCGCGCACTTGGCCAGCTTTTGGCACAGTTGCACGAGGCAACCGACCGGCTGACCCTGCCCGGAACCTTCACCCGCCCGCTTTGGGACGTTGATGGCCTGACGGGGAATGCGCCATTCTGGGGGCGGTTCTGGGAGCATCCGCTTTTGAGCCTGGATCAGGCCAGACAGATGCGCGCCGCTCGCGATTTTCTGCGTCAGAAACTGATTGCGCTTGATCGTGGTCAGGCAAGTTTCGGCCCAATCCACGCGGATGTGCTGCGTGAAAATATCATTGTGAGCCAAAATTCACTTTCGTTGATTGATTTTGACGATTCCGGCTTGGGCTTTCGGCTTTACGATCTGGGAACGGTGCTGTCGCAGGATATCCATCAGCCGAACTTTACCGAACTCCGCGCCGCATTGATTGCGGGATATCAGACCCGCCGCAGTGCCGATGTTGAAACCGTGGATCTGTTCACAATGGCGCGCTGCCTTGCGTCCGTGGGCTGGGCTGCACCCCGATTGCCGCTCGACCACCCGGTTCATGCAAGCCACATCGCGCGGGCGCTGCTGGTATCGGCCCGCGTGATGGGTCAGACGACAACCGGTTGAGCCGCCTGCGCCCCGACGCCAAACACCCGCTTGTAGCGCGCAATCTCATCGGTCGGCCCCATTGCCTTTTCGGGATTATCGCTCAGCTTTACCGTGGGGCGCCCGTTCGCCGAAACCGCCTTGCACACAAGGCTGAACGGGGCCAGTGCGTCATCGGCCACGAGGCCGCGGAAATCGTTCGTCAACATCGTGCCCCAGCCAAACGACACCTTGACCCGGCCCGTGAATTGCCGGTGCAACTCGGCGATCTTCTCGACATCCAGCCCATCGGAAAAGATCACCAACTTGCCGCGCGGGTCTTCGCCCCGGCTCTGCCACCAGCGGATCGCGACCTCGGCCTGCGTGGCGGGATCGCCGCTGTCGATGCGGATTCCCGTCCATTTGCTGAGCCAGTCGGGAGCGTTGCGCAAAAAGCCTTCGGTGCCGTAAGTGTCGGGCAGGATGATGCGCAGATTGCCGTCATGTTCTTCGTGCCAGTCGGCCAGAACCTGATAAGGTGCCTGCGCCAGTTCGGCATCGGAATTGGCCAGTGCGGAATAGACCATCGGCAATTCGTGAGCGTTCGTGCCGATCGCCTCGGCTTCGCGGCGCATGGCGATCAGACAATTCGACGTGCCGGTAAATTTGCCCGGCAACCCTTCCAGCAGGGCTTGCACGCACCAGTCCTGCCACAGAAACGAATGCCGCCGCCGTGTGCCGAAATCGGCGATGCGCAAACCTTCAAGACCACGCAGATATTCGATCTTTTCCCACAGCTTGGTCATCCCTCGCGCATAGAGAACCTGCAGTTCAAACCGCTGCATCTTTTGCAGGACCGCGCGGCTGCGCAACTCCATCAGAACGGCAAGGGCGGGAATTTCCCAAAGCATCACCTCGGGCCAGGAGCCTGTGAACGTCAGTTCATATTGGCCGTCACGTTTTTCCAGATGGTAGGGCGGCAGTTGCAGCGCCTCGAACCATTCCATGAAATCCGGGCGGAACATCTGGCGTTTGCCATAGAATGTATTGCCGCGCAGAAAGGTCGACTCGCCGCGCGACAGGCGCAGGGATCGGATATGGTCAAGCTGTTCGCGCAACTCGCCCTCATCCACAAGTTCGGCAAGACGGATGCGTTTGGTGCGGTTGATCAGGCTGAATTCCACATGAGTGTCGGGGCGATTGCGAAACACCGACTGGCACATCAGCAACTTGTAGAAATCCGTGTCGATCAGCGACAGCACGATCGGGTCGATCTTCCACTTGTGATTCCAGACGCGTGTGGCGATATCGACCATCTAATCCTCGATCCGCACACCGGCGGCCTTCATTTTGTCCAGCATGTCAGCCAGCGATCCATTCAGATCAATCGCACGGCACAGATCCAGCCGCACCGTCACGCCAAAACCCAGATGCGCCGCATCAAGCGCCGAGAAACCGACGCAGAAATCAGTGGCAAGGCCGGTCAGAATCAGCGAGGTGACGCCCCGTTCGCGCAGATAACCCTCAAGCCCGGTCGGGGTTGTGTGGTCATTCTCGAAGAACGCGGAATAGCTGTCGATGGTGGGACGAAAGCCCTTGCGGATGATCATGTCGGCGCGGTCCACCGACAGGCCTGCGTGAAAAGCGGCCCCGGCAGAGCCCTGAACGCAATGCACCGGCCATAGAATCTGCGGACCGTAATCCATGTTCACCATGCTGAAGGGGGCGGCGCCGGGGTGATTTTCTGCAAAAGAGGAATGGTCCGCAGGGTGCCAATCCTGCGTCAGAACCCGCACGGAATGGCTATTCATCAACGCATTGATTTCCGTGACGATCTGATCGCCGCCCGCAACCGCCAAAGCGCCGCCGGGGCAGAAATCATTCTGCACGTCGATCACGATCAGGGCGTCTGCGGACAAGGGCATCCGTGTCTCCGTTGCGGTTCAACAACTTGGGTAAGGGGCGGGTCCGCTTGCGTCAATGCCCCCCTTGCATTGCGCGGCGCGGGGTTGCAAAGACCTTACCCATGCTGACCATCGCGGCCTTTTATCATTTCACCCGGATTCCCGACCCTTCTGCTGTGCGGCCGGGCCTTTTGGCGCTGTGCCGCGCTCAGGGTGTTTCGGGGTCGATCCTGTTGGCGAACGAAGGGGTGAACGGCACCATCGCGGGGCCGCGTGACGGAATTGGCGCGGTTCTGGCGCATCTGCGTGCGCTGCCCGGCTGTGCGGCGCTGGAATGGAAAGAAAGCCACGCCGAAACCCGCCCCTTTGCCCGCATGAAAGTGCGCCTGAAGCGTGAAATTGTGACGATGGGCCAGCCGGATATTGACCCGTCGGCGCGGGTGGGCACGCATGTTCCGCCCGCCCAGTGGAATGCGCTGATATCCGCGCCGGATGTGGCGGTGATAGATACGCGCAATGCCTACGAGGTTGCGATTGGCACGTTTGTCGGTGCCGTGAACCCCGAAACGGCTGCGTTTGGCGAATTTCCAGCGTGGTGGCAGGCCAACAAGGCGCGGTTTGAGGGGAAGCGGATCGCGATGTTCTGCACGGGCGGTATCCGGTGCGAGAAATCGACAAACTACCTCATAGGCCAGGGGGTGCAGGATGTGTTTCATCTGCGCGGCGGCATCCTGCAATATCTGGAGGATGTGCCGCAGGATAAAAGCCTGTGGCAGGGGGAATGTTATGTGTTCGATGGCCGGGTATCGGTTGGCCACGGTCTGACGCCCGGACCTTATACCCTGTGCCACGCCTGCGGGCGCCCGGTCGCACCCGAGGCAAAATCCGCCTCGGACTACGAAGAAGGCGTATCCTGCCCGCAGTGCATCGGCGAATATTCCGATGATGACCGTGCCCGTTTCCGGATGCGGCAAAGTCAGAAGCGTTGACGTAAAACCGCTTTAGCGGATTCGCGCGCCTGCCTCGTCTGCCGCAAAGAACAGGGCATCGGCGGCATCATACTCCAGCCCCACCAGACTGCCCGGTTTGTTCAGCATATCGCCCTTCGCCTCGACCACCAGCTTTTCGCCGGTGGGCGCGGTCAAGTGAATGAAGGAGACGCCGCCCAAAGCCTCGGTCATCTCGACCCGATGCGTCGCCCCGTCGGTGATACGCAACTGTTGCGGGCGCAGGCCGACCACAACCTTGGCACCCGCCCCCGGCAACGCGGCATCGGTTTCAATTGTACCCAGCCCCTTGCTGTGCGCGAGGCCGGATTTTTCAACGACGGCCTCCAGAAAGTTCATTGCGGGGCTGCCGATGAAGCCAGCGACAAACCGATTGTCTGGGTCATGATACAGATGCAGCGGTGCGCCAACCTGTTCGATCCGGCCCTTGCGCAGCACAACGATCTTGTCGGCCAACGTCATCGCCTCCACCTGATCATGCGTCACATAGATCATCGTGGCCCCGATTTCGCGGTGCAGGCGGGCGATTTCAACCCGCATCTCCACGCGCAACTCGGCATCAAGATTGGAAAGAGGTTCGTCGAACAAGAACACTTCCGGTCCGCGCACGATGGCCCGGCCAATCGCTACGCGCTGTCGTTGCCCGCCCGACAGCGCCTTGGGCTTGCGCGACAGGTAATCGTCCAGTTTCAGAATGCGGCTGGCCTCGGCAACCTTGCTGTCAATTTCGGCTTTCGGGTGGCCGGTCATCTTCAGCCCGAACCCCATGTTCTCGGCAACGGTCATGTGCGGGTAAAGCGCATAGGTCTGGAACACCATGGCCACGCCGCGTTCCGCTGGATCAACCTTGGTCACATCACGGTTGCCGATGCGGATGGCACCATCTGTGGTTTCCTCCAACCCTGCGACCATGCGGAGCAGCGTTGATTTCCCGCAGCCTGACGGGCCGACAAACACGCAGAACTCACCATCGTCCACAGTCAGATCAACCCCGTGGATCACCTTGATATCGCCGAATTTCTTGACGACCTGCTGTAACGTGACGCCCGACATGCTGTTCCCCCCTTATGCCGTTTGGTTCTCTGGAAAATGCCAGTTCTCGGCCTCGGCCGCGATCTGTGTGGCGGTTTGTTGTATCTTCGGAGCCAGTTGCTCCAACGCCGGCAGCGTCGTGCGCCCGGTGGTGGATGTAACCGATAATGCCCCCATCACCCGCCCCGCACGGGTGCGGATCGGCAGGGCGATGCAGATGATGCCGGGTTCATGCTCTTCGCGGTCAAAGGCATAACCGCGTTGCCGGATCGCCTCCAGTTCCGCCAACAAAAGCGGGCGCGACGCCAGCGTTTGCGGCGTGAAGCGGTGGAACGACTGGCGTTCAAGGGCACTTTCCAGCATATCACGCGGCAGGAACGCCAGCATCGCCTTGCCGACCCCGGTGCAATAGGCGGGGCCCACCTTGCCTGCCTGAGAATACATCTCGACCGGGCAGGCTGCGTTGCGTTTGTCGACGTAAAGAACCTGCGCCTGATCCAGTTGCGCCAGATGGATCGTTTCACCCACCTCGGCGGACAGCGAATCGATCCACGGCCGCGCAATGGGGGCCAGAGACGATTGCGCCCATGCCGTATGGGCCAGACGCACCAGCCGAACACCCAATGCATAAGACTGGCGGTCAGGGTCATACGTTAGCATCCCCTGATGCGTCAGGGTCTGCAGAAAGCGGTATAGCGTTGCTTTCGGGTAGGTTTTTCTGGCCAGCAATTCGCTGAACCGCACCGGCCGTCCGGCGCTGGCGACCATGTCCAGCACATCGAGAGCCTTGCCGACCGTTCCATCGCCTGCGCCGTCGACACCCATCACAATACCCGTTTCCGCCCTGTTGACAGGTTCTACTTTAAGCGACATAGTTTTCATTATTCAAGACTAAGTTTCAAATAATGGAACCAAAGGGAGGAAACCATGGTCCATCTGAAAACCGGGGCGGCGGCGGCCGTTCTTGCCGGGCTTCTTATGTCTGGCAGCGCGTTCGCCGAACAGCGCATCGTCAAATACAACGCCGATTATGATGCGGCCCCGCTGGCCGGAATGCAGGCGCTGATCGCCGATTTCGAGGCCGCCAACCCCGACATCAAGATCGAGTTGAACAACTTTGACCACGAAGGTTACAAGACCGCGATCCGCAACTTTCTGACCACCGATTCGCCTGATCTGGCAAACTGGTACGCCGGCAACCGCATGGCGCCCTTTGTCGAAGCGGGACAGTTTCTGGACGTGTCGGATGTGTGGGAAGCCAAAGGGCTGAGCGATTCGCTCGCTTCGGCCAAGGCGTCGATGACGATTGATGGCAAGCAGTGGGGCGTGCCCTACACCTATTACCAGTGGGGCATCTATTTCAACAAGGACGCCTACACCGCCGCTGGAGTCGAGGTGCCGACAACCTGGCAACAGTTCGTCGACAACTGCCCGAAATTTGCCGAAAAGGGCATTGATTGCGTAACCACCGGCACGTCTGCCCTGTGGCCCGGAGCAGGCATTTTCGACTATCTGAACCTGCGTACCAACGGCTACGAATTCCACATGGATCTGACCGCAGGCAAGATCGCCTGGACCGATGACCGTGTGAAGGCAACCTTCGCCGAATGGGCCAAATTCCAGCCCTATATCACCAAGAACCACGCCGCCATCGACTGGCAGGACGCCGCAGCACTTCTGGTGCAGGGCAAGGCTGCAAACTATGTCATGGGCAATTTTGCCGTGGCCGTGTTCAAGGAAGGCGGCATGACGAACGACAATCTCGGCTTCATGGTATTCCCGGAAATCACTCCGGGTCTGCCGCGCGCCGAAGAAGCCCCAACCGACACGATCCACATTCCGGCGGGTGCCAAGAATGTGGATGATGCCAAAAAGTTTCTGGCCTTCGTTGCTAGTGCCGATGCGCAGACCAAGCTGAATGCAGCCATCGGGCAGTTGCCGACCAACAAGAACTCGACCGTTGATACCAGCGATCCGTTCCTTGCGGCGGGGTTCGAGTCGCTGTCCAACGCCTATGCGCTGGCACAGTTCTTTGACCGCGACGCGCCTGCCGAAATGGCCAAGGCGGGGATGGAGGGCTTTCAGGAGTTCATGGTAAAACCCGAACGTCTGGACGCGATCCTTGAGCGGCTCGAAAAAGTGCGCGGCAACGCCTACAAGTAACCTCCCGGAACCCGCGCATCTTCGGATGCGCGGGGGCTGACCGGCCCCGGCTCGTTGTTTGCCGGGGCCTCCCATTCCCAAGCCTGTGCCAGACAGACGGAGGCCCGCGATGTCCGCCCTGTGGAAACGAAACCAGCGCCGAATGGCGCCCTGGCTGTTCCTGGCCCCTGGCCTTGCGATGTTCGCGGTCTATGTGCTGATCCCGATTTTCCAGTCGATGAGCCTGTCGTTTTACGATTGGAACGGACTTTACCGCCCTAACCCCGAAACCGGGACCAATGAATTCACCGGAACCTGGGTCGGCCTTGCGAACTATGCCGAGCTTTTCGATGATGACAATTTCAAGACCGCGCTGAAGAACAACATCATCTGGCTGGTGCTGTACATGCTGTCGGTGCCGTTTGGCCTGTTCATCGCAATTTTCCTGAACCAGACCGTGCGCGGCATCCGCATCTACAAATCCATGTTCTTCTTTCCCTTCGTGATCAGTCAGGTTGTCGTCGGGCTGATGTTCTCCTGGTTTTACGCGCCGAACTTTGGCCTGTTCTACAACCTGATCGAATGGCTTACCGGAACCGGCGTGGCCTTTTTGGCCGACGAACGCTATGCGACCTACGCCATCATCGCCGCCGGGCTTTGGCCGCAGATTGCCTATGTGATGATCCTGTATCTGACGGGTCTGAACAACGTTGCCCCCGATCAGGTGGAGGCGGCGCGTCTGGACGGGGCCAAGGGTTTGAAAATGCTGTGGTATGTGATCCTTCCGCAACTTCGGCCCGCGACGTTCATCGCGATCGTCGTCACCGTGATCGGCGCCCTGCGCAGCTTTGATCTGGTGTCGATCATGACCAAAGGCGGGCCGTATGGCAGCACGCGGGTTCTGTCTTACTACATGTATGAAACGGCGCTGGGCGAGGGCGGGTTCCGCATGGGATACGGGGCCGCCATCGCGGTGGTGCTGTTTGCCATAATGATGATTTTCATTTCGGGCTTCATCTGGAAGATGTGGCGCGACGAGACGGAGCGTTAGCGCATGTTCCCCCGCCCCATCGAGCAGACTTCGCCTGCCACCCAGACGATGTACAAGATCGCACTGCCGATTGCCCTTTTTGTGTGGCTGCTGCCGCTGATCGGGGTCGCGATGACATCGCTGCGCCCTGCGTCGGATCTGGCACAGGGCAACAACTTCGGCATGCCAAGCGCCATCGCCTTCGAAAACTATGTCTCGGTCTTTACTGAAACGCCGATGCTGCAGTACATCCTGAATTCGTTCAAGGTGACCATCCCCACCATGATCGGCGCCGTCGGGTTGTCGTGCATGACGGGCTTTGCACTTGGCATCTACAAGTTCCGGTCAAACCTGCTGATGTTCTTTCTGTTCGTCGCCGGAAACTTCGTGCCGTTCCAGATACTTATGGTGCCGGTGCGGGACCTGACGCAAAGCATGGGGCTGATCAACACGACCTCTGGCCTTGCGCTTTTTCACATCGCGTTTCAGACCGGGTTCTGCACGCTGTTCATGCGCAATTTCATCAAAGCGCTTCCGTTCGAGCTGATCGAGGCGGCGCGGGTCGAAGGGGTCAGCGAGATCCGCATCTTCTGGTATGTCGTGATGCCCCTGATGCGGCCCGCGATTGCGGCCCTTTCAGTGTTGATCTTTACCTTTATCTGGAATGATTTCTTCTGGGCGACCGTGCTGACAACATCAGCCGCGGCCCAACCGGTTACAGCGGGGCTGTCGTCGTTGAATGGCCAGTGGATCGCGCAGTGGCATCTGGTGTCGGCGGGGTCGATCATCGCGGCGCTGCCACCTGTTGCGATGTTTTTCATGATGCAAAAGCACTTCATTGCAGGCCTGACTTTGGGGGCCGTCAAGTGAAGGCGTGGCGGATGGATGCGGGCAGTCAGACGCTGGTTCTGGCAAGCTCGGCAGGCGGCATGCCCGAAGCGGTCTATTGGGGCGCCACCCTGCCCGACGGCGAGGATCTGAGCGTTTTGGCCCAAGCCGCGCGCCTTGATATCACGGGCGGCATGATCGACGCATTGCCTGCGCTGTCGCTTGCCCCCGAAGCCGGCCGCGCGTTTCAGGGCCAGCCGGGTCTGGTGCTGGCGGCACAGGATGGCACACCGCTTTTGCCCGCGTTCAGCTTTGACCGGGCGAACACTGGTCCGGCCAGTCTGCGTCTTATCAGCGTCGCCCCCGGCCTGACCCTGACGCATGTCATCTCGGCGCACACGACTGGTGTTTTCACCCTGCAAACCGTTCTGGAAAGCGATACCCCGGTGCGGCTGCAATGGCTGGCCGCCCCGGTTCTGCCCGCGCCTCAGAATGCGACCGAAATCATTGATGTCTCGGGCAAATGGACGCGCGAGTTTCATCTGAACCGCACGCAATGGTGCCCCGGCATCCGGATGCGAGAGGCGCGCACCGGCCGGTCGGGCCACGAACATCCGCCCTATGCGATCTTGCCTGTAACCGGCTGCACCAAGACCCAAGGCACCGCCTATGCGCTGCACTATGCATGGTCGGGCGGGCACCGGATGGTGGCCGAAGAACTTCCCGATGGCCGTCGCCAGATACAATTCGGGCATGCATCGGGTGCCGAAACCGAACCCGGCACCCGGTTCGAGTCCGCCGCCCTGATTGCCGCGTTCAGCGCCGAGGGCCTGAACGGCATCGCCACCGCGTTTCAGCGCGATCTGCGCGACCGGGTGCTGCATTGGCCCGACGCTGCGCGCCCCCGCCCTGTGCATTACAACTGCTGGGAGGCGGTGTATTTCGATCACAAACTCGCCGATCTGTCCGATATTGCCACCCGCGCCGCCGCTTTGGGGGCAGAGCGGTTCGTGCTGGATGATGGCTGGTTCGGGCGGCGCGATGACGACACGACCAGTCTGGGTGACTGGACGATTGATCGGCGCAAATGGCCCGATGGGCTGCACCCGTTGATTGCCCATGTTCAACGCCATGGCATGACCTTCGGCCTCTGGGTGGAGCCGGAAATGGTGAACCCCGACAGCGATCTGTATCGCGCCCATCCCGACTGGCGGCTTGGCCCCGAAGATCAGACCTCCGGGCGCAACCAGATGGTGCTTGATCTGGCCTTGCCGCAGGTCCGGGACTACCTGTTCAATGCCGTCTCGGCCTTGCTTGCCGAATACCCCATCGACTATCTGAAATGGGATCACAACCGACTGCTGCCGGTGGTGGATGCCGCCCAGACCCGCGGGATCTATGACCTGCTGGACCGCCTGCGCGCCACCCATCCGGGGGTCGAGATTGAAAGCTGTGCCTCGGGCGGTGGGCGCATTGATGCGGGAATCCTTGCGCGCACGCACCGGGTCTGGCTGTCCGACAGCAATGACGCTATCGAACGTCTGCGCATCCAGCATGACGCGGCGCTGTTCCTGCCCGCCAGCGTCACCGGTAGCCACGTCGGCCCGCGCAAATCGCATACGTCGGGGCGCGTCCTGTCGATGGCGTTCCGCGCGCATGTTGCCGCACAGCGCCATATGGGATTCGAGATGGATCTGCGGGAACTGACGGAGGATGAGGCCGAAACGCTGGCCGCCGTCACCGCGTGGTGGAAGGCCAACCGACACTGGACGATGCAGGCTGACATCCTGCGTCTTGATGCGGCGGATCCGGCAATGTGCGCCGAGCTGATCCGTGCGGCGGACGGCGCGCGGTTCATCGTGACGGCCGGGCAGCTTGGAACCTCGGTCCAAAGTCTGCCGCGCCCCCTGCGCCTGACCGGCCTTGATCCGCAGGCGCACTACCGCGTCAGCCTGCGCAATGCGGATGAGGCTCCGCGTCAAAGCCGGGGCAGACCGGAGCTGAAATCTGGCCCGCTGACGCTGAGCGGGGCATTTTTGATGCAACAAGGGCTTTCGCTTCCCGTGCAGTGGCCCGGCACGATCTGGGTGGTGGAAGGAAAGCGGATATGAATTCGGCGATCTTCCCCGATCTGCATGATGCGTCGGTATTCGTCACCGGCGGTGGCTCTGGCATTGGTGCGGCGCTGACCGAAGGTTTCCTGCGACAGGGTGCCAGGGTGGCTTTTGTTCAGCGATCGGACGCCACGGCGTTTTGTCAGGACATGCGGCAGGCTACAGGTGCCAGCCCGCTTTTCATCGCCTGTGACATCACCGACAGGGTTGCGCTGAAAGCCGCGCTTGATCAGGCTGCCGCAGCACATGGCCCGATCACCCGGCTGGTCAATAACGCCGCCAACGATGCCCGAAAACCGGCGCTGGAGGTGACGGAAGAATTCTGGGACGCTTCGCTTGCGATCAACCTGAAATCCTATTTCTTTGCATGTCAGGCGGTGCTTCCGGGCATGATTGCAGCGGGCGGCGGGTCGATTGTGAACTTTAGTTCGATAAGCTACATGATGCCCGATGCGGGTTACGCGCCCTATATCACGGCAAACGCTGGGATCACCGGAATGACGCGCACTCTGGCCCGTGAATTCGGGCCACAGAAGGTGCGGGTGAATGCGATTGCGCCGGGATGGGTGCTGACGCAAAAGCAAAAGGATCTGTGGGTCACTCCGGACGGCTTGGCCGCACATCTGGCGCGGCAGGCGTTGAAAGACAGCCTTGGCCCCGAAGATATCGTTGGGCCATGCTTGTTTCTGGCTTCTGATGCCTCGCGCATGGTGACGGGGCAATCCTTGGTGGTGGATGGCGGTGTGGTGGTGACCGGATGAATTGGATTGCGGTAGATTGGGGCACGACACATCTGCGCGCACATCTGATGGGGCCGGATGGCGTTTTGGCCGAGGCCACGTCGGATGATGGCATGGGAACGCTTGGTCGTGATGGTTTTGAACCCGCGCTGTTGCGGCTTGTCGGAACGTGGCTGAACGATCGCTCACGAACTAGGATTCTGGCCTGCGGCATGGTCGGTTCGCGTCAAGGTTGGTTTGAGGCGCCGTATCGCGCGACCCCCTGTGCGCCGCTTGACAGGCGCGCGATGGTGCATGCCCCGACCCGGGATGCGCGGATTGATGTCTGGCTGGTGCCGGGGCTGAAACAACGACAACCAGCCGATGTGATGCGGGGCGAAGAAACGCAGATTGCCGGCGCGATGGCGCTTCTTCCCGATTTTGACGGCGTGATCTGTCTGCCCGGCACACACTCCAAATGGGCCCGGATCAGCGCGGGCGAGGTCGTCGGCTTCCAGACCTGCATGACGGGTGAGTTATTCTCGCTCTTGTCGACGCAATCGGTTCTGCGCCACGGGATGAAGGGCGACGGTTGGGATGATGCAGCTTTTGCCAGCGCCGTGTCGGACGCAATTGCGCAGCCCGAAAAGATCGCATCGCGTCTGTTCGCGCTGCGCGCCGAAGGGCTTATTGCTGACCTTGGTGCCGATGCGGCGCGGGCGCGGTTGTCGGGTCTTTTGATCGGCATCGAACTGGCCGCGACGCGTGCCTATTGGCTGGGGCAGGATGTGGCGCTTATCGGAGCGCCCACGCTGTCTGCGCTTTATGCCCGCGCTTTGGTCCTGCAAGGGGTCACTGCGCGTGAACTGCCTGCAACCGCCTGCGTTCTGGCGGGTCTTGCCTCTGCCCGGATGGAGCCTGCCCAATGACCCGACCCCTGATCGCCATTCTGCGCGGATTGACCCCGCCCGAAGCCTTGCCGGTGGCCGATGCGCTGATTGCCGCGGGCATCACGTCGATCGAAGTGCCGATGAATTCGCCCGAGCCTCTGGTTAGCATCGAGGCGATGGCAAAGACGTTTTCCGACGCTGCGCTTATCGGGGCGGGCACGGTGCTGACCGAAATGCAGGTGTCGCAGGTGGCAGGCGTGGGCGGGCGGCTTGTCGTGTCGCCGAACTGCAATCCGGCGGTCATTCGTGCCAGCAAGGCGGCGGGCCTGCAAAGCTGGCCGGGGGTCATGACGCCGACCGAATGTTTTGCGGCCCTGGAGGCCGGAGCGGATGGGCTGAAGATCTTTCCGGCATCGCTGATCGGACCAGAGGGTGTAAAGGCGATCCGCGCGGTTTTGCCGCCGGAGTGTCGGGTTTACGCCGTGGGCGGGGCCGGCGCGGCAAACTTTGCGCAATGGATCGCCGCCGGTGCGAACGGATTTGGCATCGGCACCGCACTTTATACGCCGGGTCTTGATGTGGCCGAAGTGGCGGCGCGCGCTCGCGGGTTGGTTGCCGCGTATGATGCCGCCGTCGCATGAGCGGTGTTTTCGATTCCCGCATCTGCGATCTGGGTGAGGGGCCGCTGTGGAACCGCGATTGTGGGCAGTTGTTCTGGTTCGACATCACCGGCAAACGCCTGCTGACCCAAACCGCTGACGGCCCGAAGGAATGGGCGTTTCACGAGATGGTCTCGGCGGCGGGACTGGTTGATGCGACCACGCTGCTGATTGGGTCGGAAACGGCGTTGTTCCGGTTTGACACCTCGACTGGTATCCGCACCGACCTGTGCACGCTGGAGGCGGATCGTCCGGCAAACCGATCAAACGACGGTCGGGCCGATCCGCAGGGCGGGTTCTGGATCGGGACGATGGGAAAGGCGGCAAACCCGGGGGCGGGAGCGATCTATCGCTATCACAAGGGCGAGGTGCGCACGCTGTTCCCGGGCCTTTCCATTCCCAACGCAATCTGTTTCGCCCCAGATGGCACTTTCGCCCATTTTGCCGACAGTGCCCGCCGTCTGGTCTGGCGCATTTCCCTGGATGGCGAGGGCTGGCCCAAGGGCGTGCCCGAGATTTTTCTGGACCTCTCCGCAAGCACTCCCGAGCCTGATGGCGCGGTGATGGATGCCGATGGGTTGCTGTGGCTTGCCCTTTGGGGGGCGGGAATGGTGGCAGCTTTTGCGCCGGATGGAACGCGCGTGCGGATTGTTGAATTCGACGCGCCGCACACGTCTTGTCCGGCCTTTGGCGGGGCTGACAACCGGACGCTCTTTTGCACCTCGGCCCGGCACTATCTGACTGTCCGGGAACGTCTGGCCCATCCCGATTCCGGCAAGACCTTCGCACGGGCTGGCGTCGCCAGAGGCCAATATGAACATAAGGTCATATTATGAAACGCACGCTTGGCGTCTGCTATTATCCCGAACACTGGCCCGAGACACAGTGGCGCGAAGATGCCGCCCGGATGGCCGACATGGGGCTGACCTGGGTGCGGATCGGCGAGTTTGCGTGGAACCGGATGGAGCCGCAGCCCGGCGCTTACGATTTTGATTGGCTGGACCGCGCGATTGATGTTCTGGGCGCTGCGGGGTTGCGCGTTGTGCTGGGCACACCGACCGCCACACCGCCGCGCTGGATGCTGGAGCATCATCCCGACATGATCGCGCTGGACGCGCAGGGTCGGCCGCGTGGCTTCGGCTAGCGCCGCCATTACTGTTTTTCGCATCACGGCTACGCCGCCCAATGCCAGAAGATCGTGACGGCGTTGGCCAAGCGCTATGGCAAGAACCGCCATGTTGCGGCGTGGCAGACCGATAACGAATATGGCTGCCACGATACGACGCTTAGCTATTCTGCGGCCGCGACGCTGGCGTTCCAGAACTGGCTGGCGCAGAAATACCAGTCGCCCGATGCCTTGAACCGGGCGTGGGGGAATGTTTTCTGGTCGATGGATTACAGCGATTTCAACCAGATCGCCCTGCCCAATCTGACCGTCACCGAACCCAACCCCGCGCATGTCATGGATTTCCGGCGCTTTTCGTCGGATCAGGTCGCCCGCTTTAACCGCCTGCAGACCGAGATCATCCGCAAACACTCAGAATCACCCATTGCCCACAATTATATGGGCTGGGTGACCGAGTTCGATCATTTCGATGTTGGTGCAGATCTGGATATCGCATCCTGGGACAGCTACCCGCTGGGTTTTCTGTCCGACCGCCTGCCTGCAAGTGCGGCGCACAAACTCGCCTTCGCGCGGCAGGGCGATCCGGATTTTCAAGCCTTTCATCACGATCTTTATCGGGCCGTGGGCCGGGGTCGGTGGTGGATCATGGAACAGCAACCCGGCCCGGTGAACTGGGCCCCCTACAACCCTGACCCTTTGCCCGGCATGGCCCGCCTATGGGCGTGGGAGGCTTTTGCGCATGGAGCTGAAGCGGTGTGCTATTTCCGCTGGCGGCAGGCCCCGTTCGCGCAAGAACAGATGCACGCGGGCCTGTTGCGCCCCGACAGCAAGCCTGCCCCCGCACATGCCGAGGCGGCACAGGTGGCGCAGGAAATTGCCGGCATGTCCGACATTGATCTGGCGCAGGTTCCCGTCGCGCTGGTGTTTGACTATACGTCGGATTGGGCTTGGGAAACGCAGCCGCAGGGCCGCGATTTCGATTATGTGCGGCTGGTGCTGCACATGTATCAGGGCCTGCGGAAACTGGGGCTTTCGATTGACATCCTGCCGCCGGATTGCGCTGATCTTTCGGCCTACAAACTGGTGCTGGCCCCGGCGATTTCGACGATCAGGCCCGCGCTGATGACGGCACTGGCGCATTACAACGGGATCGCCCTGATCGGCCCCCGAGCCAATTCGAAAACCGCAGATTTCGCCATACCGCTGCCTTTGCCACCGAACCTTCCGGGGCTGGATTGCACCATTGCGCGGGTTGAAAGCCTGCCGCCGGATCTTCCGGTGCCGTTGGAAAACGGCGGCAATTTCCTGCACTGGCGCGAAAAGGCGGAAAGCACTGATGCGGCCGAACAGACCGCTGACGGCTGGCCCGCTATCGTAGGTCATGGGCCGCTTCGCTATCTGACAGGGTGGCCCGATGCGTTGGCGCGCGACCGCATCTTGCAGGCGCTGTGTGCCGAAGCGGGGCTTGCCACGGTCGCCCTTCCCGAAGGGCTGCGAATCCGTGACACGGCAAAACATCGCTTTTACTTCAACTACAACGCCGAGGCAGTCAGCTTTGACGGGCTGACCCTTCCCGGTGCAGGCGTGCATTTCACCCCGATCTAGAGCGTGTTGCGTCTGACCTTGTTCAGCAGATCAAGCGCAACACGCAACATTCCAGATGGCTTGAAACTCCCCGATTCCCTTCGGTCTGGATCAGATCTAGGGAAACCCGCTTTATCGCGCGATAAACGCAAAGCCTGATGGTCCCAGCAGCAGCTTGCCTTCGCGCAGCGTCGCTGCCTGCATCGGCCCGACCAGAGCGCCCGTCGCAGCCACGCTGTGCGGTTTGTCCGACAGGTTGAAGATGCAGGTCACTGCACCTTTCTTGCTTTTGCGGGCAAAGCCCAGCAGCGGGTCGGGCAGATCAAGGAACGTGCAATCGCCCGATTGCAGCGCGGGCGTGTCGCGCCGGAAGGTCAGCATCGTCCGGTAGAATTCCAACACCGAATCCTCGACCCCAGCCTGCGCCGCCACATTCCGCGCCAGTTGCGGCGCCTTTACGGGCAACCACGGCGTGCCGCTGGTAAAGCCGCCCTGGGGCGAGCCATCCCACACCATCGGCGTGCGGCAGCCGTCCCGGCCCTTGTAGTCGGGCCAGAAAGTGATGCCAGGCGGGTCGGTCAGTTCGTGGAATTCGATGTCGGTTTCGGTCTGCCCCAACTCCTCGCCCTGATAGAGGCACACCGACCCCCGGAAACTGAGCAACATCGCCGCGGCCAGCCGCGCCACATCGTCCGTGGTGCCGAAGGCGGCCCAACGGGTCGCATGACGGATTACATCATGGTTCGAGAACGCCCAGCACGGCCAGCCGTCCGGGGCGGCCTCAAAGAACCCCTCGATCCGGCTGCGGAAATGTTCAGGCGTGAATGACGGCCCCAGCATATCAAAGCTGTAGGCCATATGCAGCCGCGCGCCGCTGGTGTATTCGGCCATGATCGCATTGGCGCGGCGCGGGTTGTCGCCCACCTCGCCCACCATCGCGCGGTTGTCATATTCATCCAGAAGCGCACGCATCTTCTCCAGAAAGCCGATGTTTTCGGGCCGCGTCTTGGAATACTCGTGGTCTTGCATGTCATAGGGATTCACGGCGGGCAGATTGTCGCCGCGCGGTTCGGGACCGTTGTTGCGCAGGCGCTGATCGTGGAAATAGAAGTTCACCGTATCAAGGCGGAACCCATCCACGCCGCGTTCAAGCCAGAAGCGCATGGCGCCCAGCAACCAGTTCTGAACGTCCACGTTGTGAAAGTTGAAATCCGGCTGGCTGGTCAGGAAATTGTGCAGGTAGTACTGGCGGCGGCGGCTGTCCCATTCCCACGCCGATCCGCCGAACACCGAAAGCCAGTTCGACGGCGGCGCACCATCCGGTTTGGGGTCAGCCCACACATACCAGTCGGCCTTGGGGTTGGTGCGATCCTTGCGGCTTTCCACGAAAAACGGATGCTGTGCAGACGAATGGCTCAGCACCTGATCAACAATCACCTTCAGCCCCAGATCGTGCGCCCGCGCCACCATCGCATCAAAATCCGCAAGGTTCCCGAACAACGGGTCGATGTCGGTGTAGTCTGATACATCATAACCCATGTCGGCCATCGGGCTGGTGAACACCGGTGAAAGCCAGACCGCATCGACCCCAAGCCCCGCGATATAGTCAAGCCGCGCGGTGATGCCCCGCAGATCTCCGATCCCGTCCCCATCACTGTCCTGAAATGACCGGGGATAGACCTGATAGGTCACCGATCCGCGCCACCATTCGTTCATGCCCGCCTCCATTCTGACTGACCCGACCTTAACGGGCGATCTTGCGCGCAAACAGGGGCGAATCGCAGGGACGCGGCAAAATCAAAACGGCTGATTGTGTCCGTCACAATATGCCAGTTGACGCCCCGCGCGACCCGGCGCACCGTCCGACCCACTTCCGGAGCAGCGCCATGACCAGATCGCCCCTCATCACCCCCGTCCTGATCGCGGGTTGCGTCATCTTGATGATCGGTTTTTCGATCCGGGCCAGTTTCGGCATCTTCCAGATCCCCATCGCGTCCGAATTCGGCTGGCCCCGTTCGGCATTTTCCATGGCGATTGCGATCCAGAACCTTGCATGGGGTATAGGCCAGCCAATTTTCGGTGCGATCGCCGAGCGGTTTGGCGACAGGCGGGCGATCATCGCAGGCGCGCTGTGCTATGCCGGCGGGTTGGTGCTTTCCAGCTTTGCGGTGACGCCGGGGCAGCATCACCTCCTCGAAATCTTTGTGGGGTTCGGCATTGCAGGGACTGGGTTTGGCGTGATCCTTGCCATCGTCGGCCGTGCCAGCAGCACCGAGAACCGCAGCCTCGCCTTGGGCATTGCGACCGCCGCAGGCTCTGCCGGGCAGGTATTCGGCCCGCCTCTCGCCGAAGGATTGCTGGCCTATTTCCCCTGGCAGACCGTTTTCGTGATCTTTGCGGCCATCGTTCTGACCAGCCTTTTCGCGCTGCCCTTCCTGCGCTCGCCCACCGTTGCGTCCCGCGCCGAACTGGAGGAATCGCTCGGCACCGTCCTCAAACGCGCGTTTCGCGACCCGTCCTACATCATGATCTTCGTGGGGTTCCTTTCCTGTGGGTATCAGCTTGCCTTCATCACCGCCCATTTCCCCGCCTTCGTGACCGAGATGTGCGGCCCGATTTCCCCCACAAGTCCGCTGGCAGCGCTGGGCATCACCTCCACATCGGCATTGGGAGCTGCGGCGATCTCGATCATCGGGCTGGCCAATATCGCGGGCACCATCACGGCGGGATGGCTGGGCAAGCGGTATTCCAAGAAATACCTTCTTGCGGGCATCTATGTCGCGCGCACCCTGATCTCCGCCGCTTTCATCATAGCCCCGATGACGCCGCTTTCGGTGCTGTTGTTTTCCCTCGGCATGGGCTCGCTGTGGCTGGCCACGGTGCCGCTGACGTCGGGACTTGTCGCGCATATCTACGGGCTGCGCTACATGGGTACGCTCTACGGCTTTGTGTTCCTCAGCCACCAGCTTGGCTCGTTCCTCGGCGTCTGGCTGGGCGGGCGGATGTATGATCTGACGGGGGGCTACGCGGCGGTCTGGTGGATCGGCGTCGGCGTGGGTGCCTTCTCGGCTCTCATCCACCTGCCCATCCGCGAGCGGCCTTTGCAGACCCAGTCCGCCTGATCCCAATCGCCACTTTCGCTTTCATTTTGATACAAATATCCTCGCCGAAGGCATCCTCACCCCCGGCAGGGTGCCACCACAGAACGAAAAGTGCGCATGATCGTCTATCCCGCCGAATATAACGACCGCAAAGAGGCGGTCTTTGCCGCCCTCTCGCAGGTTGACGGCGGGCGTCGCCTGTGGGCGGTTCCGCTGGACTTCAGGGGTTTCCCGGAAACGAAAGGCCGTGCCGATGCGGCCCTTGCCCGCGCCAAGAAACAGCCCCGAAACCGTCTGATCCGCTGGCTGAAACGCCAGCTTCTGCGCGGCCAGTACAACTGGTCGCGGCACTATTTCACCGCCAATCCGGATCATGTCGCCGTCGCCTGGAACGGGCTGACCGGCACGCGGATGGCCTACCTGCAGGGCGCACGGGATGCGGGGGCGGCGACGCTGCATGTCGAACTTGCGCCGTTTCCCGGCCGCATCACTCTTGACCCTTCGGGCGTCAATGCCGAAGGCTCGGTGCCGAAGGACCCCGCCTTTTATGCTGAATGGGCGGGCGATGATCCCGCCCGCAACGGCGAGGGCTGGCGCGCGATGGGGCAG
>JBGSRQ010000398.1:0-5008 GCA_041737515.1 Rhodobacterales bacterium
CCTGCGCGCGGGTCAGGCGCATGCCAACCGGCACGGCATTACCGGCGTGCTGGACCCTGCGCTGCGCGACTATCATGCGCGTGCTTACGGCGACCTTGCATCCAGCGGCGCGTTGACACTTTGGGTGTCGGGGGCAGCGACCGTATTGCCCGACGAGCATGCCCCCGATGCCCTTGCCCGACTGACCGCCCTGCGCGCCGCCCATCCGGGGCCGGACTTCCATATCCACTCTGCGAAATTCTTTCTGGACGGGGTGTTCGAGGCCCGCACCGCCGCGCTGCTCACGCCTTATGCCGATGCGCCGGGGGGCAACGCGGACCTGATGTTCACGCCCGGCCAGATCGCTGCGCATTTCACGGCAATGGACCGGGCGCGGTTCCAGATTCATGTCCATGTCATTGGTGATCTGGCGGCTCGGGCGGCGCTGGACGGGCTGGCCGCAGCGCAGGCCACGAATGGCCACTGGCCCGCGCTGCATCAACTGGCCCATCTGCAACTGGTTGACCCGGTTGATATTTCCAGGATGGCGCAACTTGCGGTCATGGCCAACATCCAGCCCCTTTGGGCCCGGTGGGACCCGCTTATCCCCGATATTGCACTGAACATGATCGGCCCCCTTCGCGCGCCCCAGACCTATGCCTTTCGCCAGATGCGCGCCGCGGGCGTACGGATGTGTCTATCCTCGGACTGGGCGGTATCCACCCTGAACCCGTTCGAAATCATCGAAACCGCCGTAACACGGCAGGCCCGCGCGCATGAGGGCCCGAAAGAGCCGTTCTTTCCCACCGAATGTCTGACGGTGGAGGAAGCGGTCACAGGATATACGACCGGCGCCGCCGCCGCGTGCTGGCGCGATGGCTTCACCGGGCAGCTTTCTCCCGGATTTTCCGCCGATCTTGTCGTGCTGGACCGTGACATCTTTGCCTGCAAGGCGCAGGATATCGGCGACACGCAGGTTCTGCTGACCCTGTTTCGCGGCAAGCAAGTGCACTGCCACCCGACCTTTGATGCTTGATTCAGAAAGGACCGCCCATGAAAGACATCACCGCGAACGACCGCCGTATCGCCAATATCCACGAGGCGGAGTTCACCAGCTTTGTGTATCCCGACGGTCAGGCGTTGGGCGACGCGATCCTGCAGCATGACGACGGCGTGCCGCTGGGCACCGGCTTTCACGTCTACCGGATGCCGGCCGGCATGCGCACCCGCAGCCACCGCCACAACGGGCGCGAACAGTTCCTGATCCTGGAGGGCGAGTTGATCGAAAGCGATGGCACGGTGTTCCGCAAGGGCGATCTGGTCTTCTACCGTGATGGCACCGAGCATAATTCCTACACCCCGGACGGCTGCCTTCTGGCCGTGCATATCGCCGGGCCGGAAACCGTGCTGGACTGACTGCGGAAAGATTGGTGGAGCCGAGGAGGATCGAACTCCTGACCTCGTCATTGCGAACGACGCGCTCTCCCAACTGAGCTACGACCCCACTGGGCTGCGATCTGGCGCATGCACCGGGTTTTGTCAAGGGTCGGGCACCGGCATGCGCCGCGCATGACGGCGCGGGCCATGCCAAAAGGCAGGCCCGCGCCGGTGAAGTTCCGTCTGATCAGACGAACAGGAAGTCCGACGCCGTCAGATCCGAATGGTCCACATCCTTGACCAGGATCGTCGCCCCGGTGTTGTAGCGGATCAGCGTGTCGCCACCCGACAAGGCCTTGAACGTCAGGTCTGCGAAGCTTGATCCCAGGATGCGGATCTTGTCTGCCCCATCGTCGAAATCATAGATGATGTCGCGTCCGGCGTTCTCGCTTTTCCGGAACATGAAGGTATCGGCACCATCACCGCCCCGCAGCAGGTCGTTGCCCAGGCCACCGACGATCGTATCAACGCCCGCGCCACCAAAGATGATGTCGTTTCCGGCATAGGTTGCAATCAGGTCATTGCCGCCTTCGGCGATGATGTAATCGGACGTATCACCCGTGTAGATCGTGTCGTTTCCGTTGCCCAGACCGGCAAAGCTGAACGCTTCGACGTTATTGAAGGTGACCGTGTTGGTTCCGTCTGTAACGGTCCCGTCATAGCCACTGGCAAGGGTGCCCGATGTCGTGTCCACAAGCACGCCAGCATCTTCAACCGTGGCATAGATCACCATCCGGTCGCGCCCGGTGCTGGCGTTCAAAAGGTCATCGCCGCCAAGATAGAAGGTTGCGCGGTCGTCTCCGGCACCCAGACCGATGGTGTCGTTCAGACCCGAGGTCTTGTGCGCCGTGATGATGTCACGGCCTGCGCCGGTCTGAAGATACAGGCCTTCCACGTCCTTGACCGAACCGTAGGTCTGGAAATAGCTGGTTCTGTTCAGGTTGATGATCACGCCGCTGGTGCCTGCCGACGTGTTGCCGTTCCAGAAGTCAGTGCCTGCGCCGCCATCAACTCGGTCAGCACCGCTGCCAGAGTAGATCACATCATTGCCGGCACCCGACAAGATAGAGTCGTTGCCGTTGCCGGTGCGGATCGTGTCGTCCCCGCCGTAATAGTCCTGGAACAGGAACCGTTCGATCCCCGAATAAACCACCTGCGTCGCCGCAGTGCCGTTCGAGAACGATCCCGAATACCCGCTGGCATCGGCGGTCAGGGTGTTCGAGAACCCGCCCGTTGCCGTGATATCGCGCACCACCAGCAAGTCATTGCCGGTGCCACCGATCACACTGTCCAGACCGTTTGCATAGACGCTGATCGCATCGTTGCCAGCGCCGGTATCAATGTAATCGAAAAGGCTGGCGTAGGCATTGGTGGTGATGATGTCGTTGCCGGAACCCGTCGTGATCTCGATCGCCTCGATCGAGTTGATGTTGCCCTTGCCGTTCAGCAGCGATCCGCCGTTCAGGTTGATGAGAAGTCTGGCGGTCTGGGCCGACTGGTCGGAAATCCAGCGGTCAAGGCCGTTGCCGCCAAAGACGAAGTCATTGCCCGATCCGCTATCGATGGTGTCATTGCCGTTGTTGCCGTAAATCGTGTCAACGCCATTCCCGGTGCGGATCAAGTCATTGCCACCCACACCGTCGGTGATACGGAACGCATCCACGCCGCTAAAGGCCATCGTATCGGTGCCGTTCGACATCGTGACGTTGTTGCCATTGATGTTCGAGGTCAGTGCCGTCGAGGTAAAGGCCGTTCCCGCCCGCTCGTTGCGGATCTCGACCGTGTCGATGCCGGCGCCCAGTGAAATCGTGTCCGAGCCGTTGAGATTGCCGAGGACCTTGTCGTTTCCGGCGCCGCCGCTGACATAGTCATTGGCCGCTTCGCCTGTGTCATTGTTCAGGGTGATGGTGTCGTTGCCGCTGCCCAAAAGGAAATATGCGCCTTCGGTGTTGATCGCGGTGGTGCCATCCACGATGATTGTGGCTGCGTTCAGGTTGATCGAGCGGCCAGTCGCTTCGGACGCGAAATCAAGAGACAAGGCGTCAATGCCTGCGCCGCCGTCAATGGTGTTGGTGCCCGCGCCGCCGCCAACGCGGTCGTTGCCGTCACCGCCCTGGATCACGTCGTTGCCATCGCCGCCTTCAAGGCTGTCTGCGCCGATGCCGCCGTAAAGCGAGTCATTGTCGGCGCCACCGAACAAGCGGTCATCGCCATCGTCGCCGGTCAGTTGATCGTTGCCCGCGTCGCCGTAAAGCGAGTCGTTGTCGGCACCGCCGAACAGCGTATCAAGGCCCGTTCCGCCGGTCATGTAGTCAAGGCCAACGCCACCTGTCAGAGAATCGTCGCCACTGTTTCCCTGTACCAGATCATTGCCGTCGCCTGCATCGACAACGTCGTTGCCGTCGCCCGCATCCACATCGTCGTTGCCAAGGCCCGCAGTGACGGTATCGTTGTCGGACCCCGCACTGATCGTATCATTTCCGGCACCCGACGTGATCACGTCCTGACCCGAGCCGGTGGTCAACTCGTCTGCCCCACTGCCCGCAGTGATGGAGTCGTTACCTGTGCCGGTAAAGAGCGTGTTTGCGCCATCGCCCAGATTGACCAGTTTGCTGCCGTTGCCGGCGCTCACATAGTCGTCGCCTGCGCCTGCGGTGACCGTATCCACCCCGCTGCCAAGGGCCAGAAGGTTGTTGCCCTCTCCCAACGCGACCAGATTATTGCCATCGCCTGCATCGACACTGTCATCACCGATCCCGGCATAGATCGAGTCGTTTCCGATGCCCGCGGTAATGGTGTCGTTGCCGTCGCCTGCGGTGATGGAGTCGTTCCCTGCACCTGCGTTGATCACATCGGCATTCACGCCGCCGATGATCGTATCGTTGCCAGTGCCCGAGATCAGGCTGTTCAGCCCGTCGCCCAGGTTGACGAAGTTCGCGCCCTCGCCCGCATCGACCGTATCATTGCCCGCACCCGCGGTGATCGAGTCGTTGCCAGCACCCGACAAGATCGAGTCTGCGCCGGTGCCTGCGATGATCGTGTCATTGCCGGTGCCCGATGTCAGGACGTTCGTGCCATCGCCCGCGTTGATGACGTTGGCACCGTCGCCTGCGTTGATGGTATCGTTGCCGGTGCCAGCGGTGATGCTGTCATTGCCCAGACCGGCATTGACGGTGTTGTTGCCGGCGCCTGCGCTGATCGTATCGTTGCCGCCTGCGGTGGTGATGTTGTCGTTGCCGGTGCCCAGCGTTACGGAATCGTTGCCGTCGCCGGTCACGATGGTATTTGCCAGCGCCGATGTATCGCTGATCACGAAGTTCTCTATGTTCGAGAAGGTCAGGACGTTGGCGCCCGCCGTCATCGTGCCGGAATAGCCGGTTGCAAGAGAGCCGGTCAGCGCGCTCATCACGGTGGCGGTTGCGGTTGCATTGGTCATGGTCAGCCGGTCAGTGCCTGCGCCGCCATTCACGCTGTCGGTGCCGCCCAGAATAACGGTGATGTCATCGTTGCCGCCGCCTGCGTCCACGGTATCAGCGCCGCCGCTGACGTTGATGAAGTCATTTCCGTCGCCGGTGATGACGCTGTCGTTGTT
>JBGSRQ010000417.1:0-3672 GCA_041737515.1 Rhodobacterales bacterium
GGCAAAGGCGGCCTCGGCCGCGCGGCAGGCAGCATCGACATCGGCCGGGGTTCCGCTGGCAACGCAAAGCGGCTCTCCGCTTGCGGGAGAGGACAGGAATGTGGTCTGGCCCGGAGTCCAGACCCCGGCAACAAGATGGTGGCCTGAAAGCATCATTAATTCCTATAAATCAAAGGCTTGCGTTGTTTCGAAACGACATAGCGCAAAGGCATCGGCGACATGAATCATCGGTGAAAGATCCGCGTCGGTCTGCCCGCCCGCCACAAGCTGTGCCATCCGCGCGTACAGTCGCGCATATTCATGGTTTTCACCCGTTGATGGCTCTGCTCCGCTGATCTCCAACCGCGATCCACCCATCCGCAGCGCAAGTTGACCGTGATCGGTTTCAACCTCGATATCCCAGGTTTGCGGTCCGGTCTGACGCCAGTCGAAATCGGCAGTGACATCGCCCGAAAAGCGCAGATCGGCGGCAATCGGCGTCTGGCAATTGGCCGGATAGGTCAGCGTGCCCGATTGCAGATGCACGGGGCTTGGCAGGATTTCGGTCAGGATCGACAGCGCGTTGATGCCGGGATCAAAAACCCCCATGCCGCCGGGTTCAAACACCCAGTTCTGTCCGGGATGCCAGTGCCGCACATCTTCGCGCCATGTTATGTGCGCGCGGATCACGGTCTTGTCCGCCAGCCACGCCTTCGCCGCCGCCACCCCGTGTGCCATGCGACTGTGCCAAGTGGCAAACAGCGTCAGCCCCCTGTCCGCCGCCAGCGCTTGCAATGCCATCACCTCGGATAACGTGGCGCCGGGTGGTTTTTCCAGCATCACATGCCGCCCGGCCCGCAACGCCGCCTCGGCATAGGCAAAGCGCGGCACTGGCGGCAGACACAAGGACACCACCGGAATATCCGGGCGCGCGGTCAGAAACGCCGCGAAATCCGTATGGCTTTCGATGCCCGGCACCGATCCCGCGCGGCTGACTGTCGCGGCAAGTTGCCAGTCGGATGACGCACCCAGCGCCGGAACATGCTGATCGACGGCAATCTTGCCGATACCCACCAAGGCGATCTTCATCAATGTGAATCCCGTCCTACCGGATTACCCCGCCCACCCTTCAGAAAATCAAGGTCGGCCCCGGTATCCGCACCCTGCACATGCGTCTGATGCAGCCACGCATAGCCGCTTTCGGCCTGCACATGTTTCGGCTTCCACGTCGCCAGACGCGCCGCAAGGTCGGCATCCGATATATCCAGATGCAGCCGCCGCTCCGGCACGTTCAACTCGATGAAATCGCCGCTTTGCACCACGGCCAGGGGCCCCCCGGCGGCCGCTTCGGGCGAAGTGTGCAGCACCACCGTGCCGTAAGCCGTGCCCGACATCCGCGCGTCAGAAATGCGCACCATATCGGTGATGCCCTTGCGCAGAACCTTGGGCGGAAGCCCCATGTTCCCCACCTCGGCCATACCGGGATAGCCTTTTGGGCCGCAGTTTTTCAGCACCATCACGCAGGTTTCGTCAATATCCAGCGCCTCGTCATTGATGCGGGCCTTGTAGTCGTCGATATCCTCGAACACCACGGCACGGCCCCGGTGCACCAGCAATGCAGGCGTCGCCGCCGAGGGTTTCAACACCGCTCCCTGCGGCGCCAGATTGCCTTTCAGCACCACCACGCCGCCCGATTGCGTCAGTGCCTTGTCGGTGGGCAGGATCACATCCGGGTTGTGGTTGACCACATCCTTGACCTGATCCCAGGCCGTCTGCCCCGAAACGGTCAGCGCGTCGCGGTTCAAAAGCCCCGCCTCGCCCAGCCGTTTGATCACAACGGGCAGGCCACCGGCATAGAAAAACTCCTCCATCAGGTATTTCCCCGACGGCATCAGATTGACGATGGTGGGCACATCGCGGCCGCACCGGTCCCAGTCGTCAAGCGTCAGATCGACGCCCAACCGGCCTGCGATTGCCAACAGGTGAATGACCGCATTGGTCGACCCGCCGATTGCCGCATTGGTGCGGATGGCGTTTTCAAACGCCGGTTTGGTCATCACGTCCGATGGTTTCAGATCGTCCTTGACCATCTGCACGATGCGACGACCCGTCAGTTGCGCCATCACCCGGCGACGGCTGTCCACCGCAGGAATCGCGGCATTGCCCGACAGCGCCATCCCCAAGGCCTCGGCCATTGAGGCCATCGTGCTGGCTGTGCCCATCGTGTTGCACGATCCGGGGCTGCGCGACATGCTGGCCTCGGCCTCGGCGAATTCTTCGGGCGTCATCTCACCCGCCTTCACGGCCTCGGAAAACTTCCACAGATGCGTGCCCGAGCCCACCCGTTCATTGCGGAAATAGCCGTTCAGCATCGGCCCGCCGGTGACAACAATCGAAGGCAGATCAGTGGACGCCGCTGCCATCAGAAGGCTGGGCGTGGTCTTGTCGCAGCCCACAAGCAGAACGCAACCGTCCATCGGTTGCCCGCGCATCTGTTCTTCCACCGCCATTGCGGCCAGATTGCGGAACATCATCGCCGTAGGGCGGAATGCGGATTCGCTGGCTGAAAACACCGGCACTTCCACGGGAAACCCGCCCGCCTCATAGATCCCATGCTTCACCCGCTGCGCCAGGTCGTTCAGATGGGCGTTGCACGGCGTCAGTTCCGACCATGTGTTCAGAATGCCAATCACCGGGCGGCCATCGAAAAGATCATGCGGCAGGCCCTGATTTTTCATCCAGCCGCGGTGATAGATCACATCGCGAGAGGTGCCGCCAAACCAATGCTGCGAACGCAGAGCGCGGGGCCAGGGGGCGGGGGTGAAGGTCATGGAAATCCTCAGAGTTGTGTGACGGTGACAGCGCCGGCATGTGCCGGGGCTACAGCCAGAGAGTTGCGCAAGGGCAGGCCAAAGGCCGGCACGGAAATTTCAAAGACATCGCCGGGCTCTGTCTTGATGCCATCGGCGAACGACAGCGTTGCCGTGCCGAACATATGCACATGCACATCGCCGGGGCGACGGAACAGCGCGTATTTGAAGTGGTGATGTTCCAGATTGGCCAGGGTATGCGACATATTCGCCTCGCCGGACAGGAAGGGTTTTTCGAAGATCACCGCATCGCCGCGATGAATGCGGCTTGTGCCCTGAACATCACGAGGAAGATCACCGATCAGGATCTCGGGGCCGAAGGACGCCTCGCGTAGTTTGGAATGGGCCAGAAACAGATAGTTGATCCGTTCGGTCACATGGTCGGAAAACTCGTTTGCCAAAGCCCAGCCGACGCGGGCCGGGGTGCCGTCTGCGGCGATCAGGTAAATGCCCGCAATCTCGGGCTCCTCACCGCCATCCAGCGCGAAACCGGGGCTGGTCAGGGGCGCACCGGGGTCTACGGCAGTATGGCCGTTGCCTTTGTAGAACCATTCGGGCTGCACGCCGACAGTGCCCGGGGCAGGGCGGCCACCTTCAAGCCCCATGCGGAACATCTTCATGGAATCGGTCAGGTTTTCTGCCCCTTCGACCTTGGCGTGCATGGCATCGCGGGTGGCGGCAGACCCCAGATGCGTCAGGCCGGTGCCGGTCAGATGCAGATGCGCGGGGTCGGGGTGGGTGATGGGCAGGGCCAGCTTGCCCTGCGCCGCAAGGGCCGTCAGATCGACCGCCTCGCCCAGGCCGCGCGCGGCGATCACGGCAG
>JBGSRQ010000463.1:0-8762 GCA_041737515.1 Rhodobacterales bacterium
GGCAGATCACGGCCCCCGGCCAGCTTGCTTCGCATTACGCGCCGCGCGGAGGCGTGCGCATCAATGCCGACCACCCCGAACCCGGCGAGGTCTGGGTGGGCTTCGGGATGCCGGGCGACGTGTTGAGCCTGTCGGTCACGGGTGATCTGGTCGAGGCGGCGGCGAACCTTTTTCATCTCTTGCGGCAGGCGGATGATCTGGCCGGGCCTTCGGGGCGCATCGCCTTCGGGCGTATTCCGGATCGGGGTCTGGGGCTTGCAATCAACGATCGCCTGCGCCGCGCTGCGGCCCCGCGCGGCTGATCCACCCGACCATCCTGAAACGAAAACGGGCGGGGCATTTCTGCCCCGCCCGATCCTTGCTGCCCTGTGTGAAGCGTTCTTACAGAATGAAGTCGTTCTGCGTCAGTGCGACGTTGTTTGAAAGCTCCAGCGTGAATTCCGCCGTTCCGTCGCCATTCTGGTCGCCGCTCAACAGGCCGGTTGCGCGCACATAGCGCAACTCGCCCGCCGTGCTGCTGAACGCGGCCCCACCAATGAAGGTGAAAGCCTGATCGAAGATGGCGCCCAGATTGGCGTCCAACACCGACAAGTCGATCGTATCGACCCCGGCCTTGAAGTCGATGATCGTCTCGCCCGCCGCAATTTCGCTGCGGCCGTTGAATACGAACGTATCCGCGCCAGCCCCGCCGCCCATCTCGTCGCCACCGGTGCCGCCAACAAGAACGTCATTGCCGGCCCCGCCAAACAGAACGTCCTCGTCGCCACCGCCATAGATGGTGTCGTTCCCGGACTGACCATCAAGCCGGTCTGTGCTGCGACCGCCGTCAACGATATCGTCGTCAGCGCCGCCATAGATCAGGTCAACTCCGCTGCCGCCATAGATGCTGTCACGATCGTCACCACCATTGACGAACTCGTTTCCAGCGCCGCCGTAGATCAGGTCGCGGCCACTGCCACCAAACAGCGTATCGTTGCCGCGCAGCCCGTTCAGGGCGTCGTTCCCGCCCGCGGTATCAGTGAAGTCAGCCACCGCAGTGCCGCTGTAGTCTTCGCTTACTGCTGCCGTCACGGTCAGCCGCAAGGTCAGCGGTGATGACATGACGCCGTCTGACGCTGCAAAGATCGCATTGAACGTCCCGGCGTTCTGGCCCGCCTCGTACCGGAGATCCGAAAGCTGGGTCTCCGACAGGATCGTGCCGACTGTCACCACCGATGTGCCCAGGAAAAGCCGCCCGGCACTTGGCCCGCTTGACAGGGTATAGCTGACCGTCGAGCCTTCGGGGTCGGATACACCTGCCTCCGGGGAAAGGTCGGCGCGCCGGGACCCGGCTTCGATGCTGCCGGGTGTCCAGATTGCAGGAGTTGCGCCGATACCCGGTGCTTCGTTGACATTGTTCACCGCGACGGTGACTTCGGTTGACAACGAATGTTCGGCCCCGTCCGTTGCGGTGATTGTCAGATCGACGCTGGTTTCGGCCTCAAAGTTCAGCGATTGCCCTGCTTTCAGCGCAAGAACAAATCCTCCGCCAAGAACATTCCGAACCTCAAAGCGCGAATCCGACACATCGAACGTGAAGGTGTCGTTCGCATCCGGGTCCTCTACCACGACCGGCGCAATGACCGCACCGACCGCATTTTCATTGACCGAAGGGCCCTCGCTTTCGACAACAAGATTTGTGATCGGTTCATTCACATCAAGGATGTTGATGGTAACGGTCTGATCGGTAGAATTGCCGGTGCTGTCAGTCACCCGAACGAAGAAGGTCTCGGTTGGCGTGGTTTCAAAGTTGATCGGACCGGTGACAAGAATGTTTGCCGTGCGATCCGATACCTGAAGGACCGCGAAGGGACCCTCATAGAGATTGCCCTCTGCATCCACCAGCGAGAAGCTCAGCTCTTCATCCACCGCAAGGTTCGGATCATTCGCCGTGACCAGTGCGATCACCTCACCGGTTATTTCGACCGGGCCAAAAGCCATCGTTTCCGGCTCGATCACGATGAAGGCATCCGGCGTTTCCAGGATCTGGATCGTGGCCGGATTTTCGTCTTCATCCGCACCGGCCTCGACAACGCTGGTGATCGTGGGCGGGGCAGCCGACACGATGGCATCGGCATTGTCGACGACGCTGACAGATACTCCGTCGAAGATGAACGTCTCGACGCCCGACACCGTGGTGGTGCCGCCTTCGCCGGCGATCGTGTAAAGGGCGCCATCACGGGTGATGGTCAGCCCGCGGAAGCTGTCTCTGAACTCTGCCGTATCGGTGCCTGCACCCCCGGTAAGCACGTTGTCGCCACTGCCGCCGTTCAGACTGTCGTCGCCAGCGCCGCCGACCAGCGTATCGTTGCCGTCGCCACCGCTGATCACGTCATCTCCCGCGCCGCCATCAAGGCTTTCCGCGTTTGTCCCGCCAGAGATCGAGTCTTCAAAGGCCGATCCGATGATGCCACGGATGCCCTGCAGGGTGTCGCCCTGATCGCTCTCCGAGGTGCTTGCCATTCCGGCATCGGGGCCTTCAATGCCAAGGCTGACCTCTACAGCCGACCCTGCCTGCGCGTAGGAAACGGTGTTGAAGCCCGCCCCCCCGTAGATATCGTTGTTGCCATTGCCGCCGATGATCAGATCATCGCCTGATCCGGCATAAACCGTATCGTCTCCAGCCAGACCGTCGATGGTATCATTCCCGGCTGCACCGTCCAGATAATCGCCCGCCGCCGTGCCCGTTAGGGTGCCGTTGACCGCTGCCGTCACGGTAAGGTTCAACGTAAGGGGCGACGTCAGATCGCCATCCGAAACGCTGAACACGGCGCTGAACGCACCCGCTGTTTCGCCGGCCTGATAGGTCAGGGCCTGCAGTTCGGCCAGGGTCAGCGTGTCGCCGATCATCACAACATCGCCGTTCAGCAGCAGCGCGCCAGCCGTCGGCGCGGTATCCAAAGTGTAGGTCAACGTATCGGCTTCGGGATCGGTCACGATCGCTTCGGGGAACAGATCGCCCGACCGCGTGCCCGCCTCGATACCGCCCGGTGCCCAGTCGGCACCCACAACCGGAGCCTCATTCACATCATTCACCGCAATCGTGAATGTGTTGCTCAGACTGTGCATGGCGCTGTCGGTCGCGGTGATCATGACGCTGACGCTGGCTGTGGTCTCGAAGTTCAGCGAGATGCCGGATTTCAGCTTCAGCGTGGCGGTGCCGTCAATATCCGCCACCTCAAAGCGGTTGTCAGATACTGTGTAGCTGAACGTCTCGTCCGCATCGGGGTCGGCCACATTCACTGTGGCAATCGACGCACCAACCGCGTTTTCGTCCACCGACGGCATCGCATTGCCAAGCGTCACGGCAGTGATCGGCTCGTTGATGTCAAGCACCGTGACCGTCACGTTTTGTGTGACACTGAGGCCGGTGCTGTCGGTGACTTTCACGATCAGATCAACCGACGGCGTTGCTTCGAAATTCAACGCTCCGGTCAGGGTGATGCTGGCGGTTGTTTCGACACCCGGGGTCTTTGTGATGGAGAAGGGGCCGGTGTAGGCATTGCCCATCGCATCTACCAGCGCGTAGGACAGTGTCCCGCCCACCGCAAGGTTCGGATCGGTGGCAGTAACGGTCGCGACGGCGGTCGCTGCGGCAGAGTTTTCAGCAACAGCCACTGTGGCGGCGGTCATGTCTTCGTCTGTGCCAGCCTCAAGAATACTGACAATGCTGGGCGGGGCCGCCGTCACGATAGCGTCGGCGTTGCCGGTCACGCTGACCGACTGATCGTTGAAGGTAAAAGTCTCTACCCCCGAAACCGTGGTCGTCGTTTCAAGTTCCGCATTGACGATCGTATAGGTGTCGCCTGTGCGGGTGATCGTGACATCGGCATAATCGGCGTCAATGATCACCTCGTCAGAGCCAACGCCGCCGTCGATCACGTCAGACCCTGCGCCGCCATCCAGAAGGTCGTCGCCGCCGCCGCCGACAATGCTGTCATTGCCGGCGCCACCGTCGATTTGGTTATCCGTGTTGTCGCCGGTCAGGGTGTCGTCGAACGCCGAACCGGTCAGATTGCCGATATTCGAAAGAATGTCGCCCGTCGCATCGCCCGCGCTGCCGGTGCCTGCCAGCAGGCTGACCGCAATTCCCGCGCCAGCCGCTGCGTAGGACGCGGTATTGACCCCCGCGCCGCCGATCAGAATGTCAGCACCTGCGCCGCCGGTCAGCACATCATCGCCGGTGCCACCGAACAGCTGATCATCGCCTGCGCCGCCAAATACGGTATCGTTGCCTGCGCCTGCATTGACCGTGTCATTGCCGCCGTTGGCGACAACGGTATCGTCAAACGCCGTGCTCGTCAGGGTGTTGGCCGCATCGTTGCCGCCGATCATCAGACCATTGCCAACAGCAGAGGCATCAAGGCTCATCGCGATGCCGTTCAGGCCGGGAGTGTTGTTCGCCCCGGTCTGAGAGCTGATGACGGCAGTCTCGATTCCGGTCGTATTGGCGTTCAGCACAAGCGTCGAGGCCACGGCAGAGGCGAACAGCACCGTGTCCGAGCCCAGGCCTCCGTCGATGGTTTCGCCCGCTGGCAGATCACCCGCAGACAGATAGAAAAACGTATCGTCGCCCGCCGCGCCCTGCAGGTTGTCTGCCCCGCCGCGACCGATGAAGGAATCGGTTCCCGCGGTTCCCGTCAGCGCGTCAGCGCCCGCCAGCCCTTGCAGAACGCCCAGCGGCAGTCCGGTCGCTGCGTTCGTGCCGCTGAGCCCAGTCAGATCGACCGTGCCGCCCACGCTGTCAAAGTTGACCAGCCCGAACAGGCCGCGCGCATTGACCACGGCGTTTTCGAACGACACCGAAGCAAACGACTCGATTGTATAGAACGCCAGAACGTCGCTTGAATAGAAGCCCGTGACGGTGGTGTCGTGGATCACCAGATCACCTGCAGTAATGTAACCGCCAACGCCGGGCGTGCCAGTGCGAACGCCAACCACCTGAATGGCCTTGTAGGGGCTGACGGTCGTGCCTTGCGCAGTGTCACCGGTAAAGACGGAGTCTCCAAGGTTGGTTGCCGGTCCGGTAAAGGTGGACCCGTCAATCGTGAGGTTGCCGTTGAAGCCGAACAGCGACACATGGCCGTTCCCGCGTGAGCCGTTGAAGATCTCGCCGTTCCCCTCGAACACCGAGTCGATGATTTCGACGGTGCCGATGGTGTTGACGTTGGTGGGCGATCCGTCATTGGCGGGATGGGCATAATAGAACCCGGCCGCGCCCGCGTTTTCGATGGTCACACCGTCCAGCACGATCTTGCCGCCGTTCACACCCGGCACATCTGCCGAACTGGACGATACCCGCAGGCCGTAAATCTGGCCGGTGGCATCAATCCCGATGTTTGTCAGGCGCAGCACGTCGGTTGCATCCATGTCGTCACTGACAAGGATCGTGCCGGTCAGCACAACTTCGGTTCCGGCACCGATGATGGCGATGGCTTTGTCGGTGACGGTTACGGTTTCGGAATATGTCCCGTTTGCGACCAGAACCTCATCACCGGTCGCGGCGCTGTCAACCGCCGACTGTATCGTTGCAAAGACCTCGGAGGTGGACGAGACCAGAAGAACAGATTTGTCGGCAAACGTCAGCGTTTCGGCGGATGTGATGGTGGATACATCGCCGGTGGCAATATTGGTGACGGTGGCCTGCGTTCCGTTCCAGGTGATCGTATAGTCGGCACGCTCGCCGGTGAAGTCGATCAGATCACTGCCGGTGCCGCCGTCAATGCTGTCTGTGCCGGCGCTGGTGTTGACCACATCGTTGCCAGCACCCGTGGTGATGGAATTGTTGGCGGCAGAACCGCTGACAGTGTCGCCGCCAGAACCGGTCACGATGTTTTCCACGTTCTTCAGCGTCGTCACAACGAACGCGCCCGAAACGCTGCCTGCGTCGGCATCCAGATTTGCGGTCACGGCTGCGGTTGCGCTGCTGGCGTTGAGCGTGTCGCTGCCGCCACGCCCGTCCATCACATCATTGCCTGCCGTGGCGAAAAAGACGTTGTCCATTGCATCGCCAGACAGGATGTCATTGCCTGCCGACCCAGCGATGTTTTCGATATTGCTGATCAGATCCGGTCCTGTAGCTGTGGAAAACGCCTGTCCGGTCTGCAGATCGACGATCGACCCGCTGGCTCCGGCGTTGGTCATAACGAGCGTGTCGGTGCCGGCACCGCCGTCGATGATGTTGTTGCCTGCAGTGGCGACGATCACATTGTCCCCGGCCCCATAAACATAGGTGTTCGAGGTCGGACCAGCCACTTCGCCCGCGCCGAACTGGGTGAAAAGCCCAACATTTCCGGTCGCATTTTCGAAGGTGTTGTCGGTGATCGCGGTGTTCGTGTCACGAACGCGCAACTGGGTTGCAAAGCGGTTGGTAAAGCCGGTGAAATCGTTGTCGGAAATCACGGTGTTGGCCACGTCGATGGTCACAAGCGTGTTGCCCTGTGCCAGACCCTCTGCGTTGAGGCCGCCCGCGCTGCCTGTCACCTGGTTGTTGGTAAAGACGACATTTGACGCGGGGTTTCCATCGGAACCGCCCAGCACGACCAGCTGGCGCGGAACATTGAATTCGGTAAACTGGTTGTTGAAGCCAGAGCCGCCTGGGTTCGGGCCAACGAAGGTCTGACCCGAAAAGATGTTGCTGTCGATCGTCAGGTTGATCAGCGCCGCGTTGAATTCGCCCTGCAATCCGCCGTCACCGTTCGCCACCACATCGTTGCCCTGAACGGTGATGTTGGAATGTGCGCCCTGCAGATAGATCGCCGATGTCTCGATTCCCGGAGTTCCGTCAAAGCCCACCACGGTAAAGCCGGTGTCGATCCCGCCGATCACCACATCATTCACGCCCGGCGTCAGGACAATCGTGCCAAGAGAGCTGCCCGCCGTGCCGATGATCGACGTCGCATCCCGTCCGCCCGAAGAAACAATCGAGATCCCGCTGGTCCCGATCACGACATTCTCGGTGTAGGTGCCCGCTGCCACGGTGATGACCGTTCCGGCCAAAGCTGCATCAACAGCGGCCTGGATCGTGTTGAAGTTGGTGCTGCTGGCGGGGGCTTCAGAGACGGTGAAATTGGTGGTCGGCATGCGGTTTTCCTGACTTGGTTCTTTGACAAAAACACACCTCTCCGGGCCCTGCCCGCGCGGTAGCGGACAGGTTTCCAGCGGTTCGCGCTGAAGACTTCGGACGATCTGACGCCGGAGATGATGCGCGGAAGCTATATCGAAATCGAACATTGGTCAGCGAATTTCAGCCGGCAGACTTCATGAAAATGTCGGATGAGCCGCAGAATCTTCTTGTTCTTCTTAAGGTTGCGTCTCACACCTTGTCGCACGCAATGCATGAAAAGTGCAATTTACCAGTGTTTTATTATCCAAGACAAAGGCTTATCCGAAGGTCGGATTGTTGCACATTCCTGTTAACGATAATTTAATCTTCTTGTGGGTGATGCCTTGGAAGTGGCGCTACTTTTGGTTGCAAAGTCGTGTGTTCGAAAAGCCACGGCGTTACACTTTTCACCCTTCGTTAACGCAGATCCAAGGGAACGACCGTGCGAGTTGGACGTTACGTCGCCCGTTCGAAGTGGCCGAATGTGGGGGCCGAGGGCTACCCGTTCGCACTGCTGTGCAACTTTGGCCGATGAGCATTTGGGCATGGTGCGCAGACCCCGACGCTGCTGCAGGCTTTGTGTCGATTATGGCGACAATTTGTATGTTTTCCCCTCAAATTTCTTTTGTTTTTGTGCAAAACGGTCCAAAGCTATGCCGCGTACGGTAAAAGAGTGTCCGGTCAACCGGGACTGCTATCAGAGGGAACTGTGGAATGATTAAAGAATTCAAAGACTTCATCGCCAAAGGCAACGTCATGGACCTGGCCGTCGGTATCATTATTGGTGCCGCCTTCACAGCCATCGTCAGCAGCCTTGTCGGCGATCTGATCAACCCGATCATCGGTTTGATTCTGGGCGGTGTCGATTTCACGAACATGTATTTCGTGCTGAGCGGCACGGTCGCCGATGGCGCAAGCCTTGCTGCGGCGCGTGACAGCGGTGCGGCCGTGTTCGCCTACGGCGCGTTCATCACGGCGGTCATCAACTTTCTGATCATCGCCTTTGTGGTGTTCATGCTGGTCAAGGCCGTCAACAAGCTGAAGGACTCGGCCGTTGCCAAGGGTGAACCGGTGCCATCGGCGCCCACTGGCCCGACGCAGGAAGAACTGCTGACCGACATCCGCGACGCCCTGCGCGCCCGCGCCTGAGCATCCAGTAACACGACCCGGAAAAGGCCCCCTGTGCGGGGCCTTTTTTGATGCCGCCATACAATCTCAAATTGCAGAATCGACACTTTTTGATTACCGTAAGTATTTTTAATCTGCATTTTTCATTGGAGTGTTGTCATGGCGTTTTCAGCCGAATCCATTTCCGCAATCACATCCGTTGCCGCCGCCGAACAGATCGACCCCGCATCCCTTCTGGCCGTGGTCGAGGTGGAAAGTGCGGGCAAGCCTTTTGCCATCGTGGACGGGCGGCAGGTGCCGCTGATCCTTTACGAATACCATGTGTTTTATCGCTATCCGGGCCTGACCGCCGCACAGCGCACGCAGGCGGTCAATCAGAAGCTGGCCGCGCGGGCGTGGCGCGACCTTCCCTATGCCAACTCGCAGGCCGCCCGGTATGACCAGCTTGCGCGGGCCGCCAAAATCAACCCCGAGGCGGCGCATGCGGCCT
>JBGSRQ010000480.1:0-6808 GCA_041737515.1 Rhodobacterales bacterium
GATGAAATGCAGATCGGTCATGCTGCCTCAGCTAACGCCCGCGCCGTTGCCGTCAATCCCGCGCGCCCCGCGGAATGTCCGGGGGTGCCCTTGCGACTGCTGGCCCGCGGCACTAAGACTTGGCTAACCCATTTACGATAACCCCCATCCGATGACACGAGGCAGAGGCGCATCATGAAAGACCCGGTTGATCACTATATGAATACTCTTGTGCCCATGGTGGTTGAACAGACCAGCCGGGGTGAACGCGCCTATGATATCTTCAGCCGGATGCTGAAGGAACGGATCATCTTTCTGTCCGGCCCGGTGCATGACGGCATGTCGTCGCTGATCTGCGCGCAACTTCTGTTTCTTGAGGCGGAAAATCCGTCGAAAGAAATTGCGATGTATATCAACAGCCCCGGTGGCGTGGTGACATCAGGTCTGTCGATCTATGACACCATGCAATACATCAAACCCAAGGTTTCCACGCTGGTGATCGGGCAGGCGGCCTCGATGGGGTCGCTTTTGCTGACAGCAGGGGAAAAAGGCATGCGGTTCAGCCTGCCGAACAGCCGCGTGATGGTGCACCAGCCCTCGGGCGGCTATCAGGGGCAGGCGACGGATATCATGATTCACGCCCGCGAAACCGAAAAGCTGAAGCGCCGGTTGAACGAGATCTACGTCAAACACACCGGCAATGACTACGACACGGTAGAATTGGCGCTGGAGCGGGACAACTTCATGTCCGCCGAAGATGCAAAAGCCTGGGGTCTGATCGACCAGATCACGGAAAACCGTGGCAAGGCCGAAGACACATCTAAGTGAGCGGTTGCCCCCGGCCGGCCCGGCCCGCCAGGGGCGATTTGACATTGTGAAGGCGCGGGCCTTGGCCTAGACTTTCAAAACGGCCCGCCAGGCGGGCGCACGGCAGAGGATCACGATGGCGAACAATTCTGGCGGCGACAGCAAGAATACCCTCTATTGCTCGTTCTGCGGCAAAAGCCAGCATGAGGTGCGAAAGCTGATTGCGGGCCCCACGGTGTTCATCTGCGACGAATGCGTCGAGTTGTGCATGGACATCATCCGCGAAGAAACGAAATCTTCGGGTCTGAAATCAACCGATGGCGTGCCGACACCGCGCGATATCTGCAAGGTGCTGGACGATTATGTGATCGGTCAGGAACATGCCAAGCGGGTCTTGTCGGTGGCTGTGCACAACCATTACAAACGCCTCAACCATTCGTCGAAAACCGATATCGAGCTTTCCAAATCCAACATCCTGCTGATCGGGCCCACGGGCTGCGGCAAGACGTTGCTTGCGCAAACGCTGGCGCGGATTCTGGATGTGCCGTTCACGATGGCCGATGCGACGACGCTGACCGAAGCCGGTTACGTCGGCGAAGATGTCGAAAACATCATCCTGAAACTGCTTCAGGCCAGTGAATACAATGTCGAACGCGCTCAGCGCGGCATCGTCTATATCGACGAGGTCGACAAGATCACCCGCAAATCCGACAACCCGTCGATCACCCGCGATGTGTCGGGCGAGGGCGTGCAACAGGCACTTCTGAAGATCATGGAAGGCACGGTTGCTTCAGTGCCGCCGCAGGGCGGGCGCAAGCATCCGCAACAGGAATTCCTGCAGGTTGATACCACGAACATCCTGTTCATCTGTGGCGGTGCGTTTGCGGGGCTGGAAAAGATCATTGCGCAACGCAACAAGGGCTCGGCCATCGGCTTTGGCGCCGCCGTCAAGAACAACGACGATCGCGGTGTGGGCGAGATGTTCAAAGAGCTGGAGCCGGAGGATCTGCTGAAATTCGGGCTGATCCCGGAATTCGTCGGTCGTCTGCCGGTGATCGCCACGCTGACCGATCTGGACGAGGCGGCTCTGGTCACGATTCTGACGGAACACAAGAACGCACTGGTCAAGCAATACCAGCGCCTGTTCGATATCGAAGGCGTCGGCCTGACCTTCACGCCCGATGCCCTGGTCGCCATTGCCAAACGTGCGATCAAGCGGAAAACCGGGGCTCGCGGTCTGCGGTCGATCATGGAAGATATCCTTCTCGACAGCATGTTCGAATTGCCCGGCATGAATGATGTGACCGAAGTGATCGTCAAGGAAGAGGCCGTGAACAACGGCGCACAGCCCTTGCTGGTGCATGCCGATTCCAAGAAAAAGGGTGCCGCCGCCGCCGCCGTCTGACCCTTTGGGCACAAGCATCAGGGCCGCCGCACATCACTGTGCTGCGGCCTTTTTCACGCCAGCAGAGACCGGCCAAAATCCGTCGGCAACTGTCACAGTGCCACTAACCTCTGGACCTGCCCGCGCTGATCAGCCATATCATGCCCCAGAACCCGGAGGCGGCGATGTATTTCCTGAAACGACTTCTGACCTGGTGGAACAGCCAGACGCTGGGCACCCAGTTGTTCACCTGGCGCAAGGGCCAGAAGGTCGGCGAAGACGGGCAGGGGAACGCGTATTACCAGACCGCCGATGGCAAAAAGCGCTGGATCATCTACAATGGCGAAATGGAAGCAAGCCGCGTGTCGCCCGAGTGGCACGGTTGGTTGCATTTCACCTGGAACGAGCCGCCGACCAAGGCGCCGCTGCCGCGCAAGGCGTGGGAAAAGCCGCATGTTGAAAACCTGACCGGAACTGCCGCAGCCTACGTGCCGGCAGGGTCGATTCTCAAACCAGCCCCGGTCGCGCGCAGCGACTATGAGGCGTGGAAACCAGAATAATGGCTGAAAATATCTCTGAAGTGGTCGCAGGCGGCGCGGTTCTGGCCGTCGCAGTGGGATTCCTGTTCTATGCCGGGCAAAGCGCCGGGCTGACGGGCGATGCGGCCGGATACATGCTCAAAGCCAGTTTCCGGTCGGTCGAAGGCGTGGCCGTGGGCACCGATGTGAAACTTGCGGGCGTCAAGGTGGGCACCATCACCGGTCTTGACCTGAACCCGAAAACCTATTTCGCCGATGCCACGATCAACCTCAGAAACGGTATCGAAATCCCGGATGACAGCGCGATCCTGATCTCGTCCGAGGGGCTTTTGGGCGGTAATTTCGTTGAACTCATCCCCGGTGGATCGCCCGACAATCTGGCCCCTGGCGACGAGATCGAAGATACCCAAGGGGCCGTCAGCCTGATCGGCCTTCTGATGAAATTCGTGGGCAACGGTGCGAAAACCGCCGTGACCGACGGGCAAAGCCCCGATGGCACGTCACCCGACGCCGGAACAACCACGCCATGAAACGGCTGCTTCTGTCGGCCCTGCTGCTGGCCACTCCCGCAGCGGCGCAGGACTATTCCACCGGGCAGGGTGCGCTGTTGCGCTGGCTCGACAAGGTGTCTGGCGAGACCGCAGATATCGAACTGGCGCCCGGTCAATCGGCGGTCAGCGGCCAGTTGACGATCCGCATGGATGAATGCCGTTTTCCCACCGCCGACCCTGCATCGAACGCCTTTGCGCATCTGACCATCACCGATGCGCGCCGCGAGGGCCCGGTGTTCAACGGCTGGATGATCGCGGCCAGCCCCGCGCTGTCCTCTCTGGACCATCCGCGCTATGATGTCTGGGTTTTGCGTTGCATGACCGGCGCGGATACACCCGAAGTGACAGCCCCGACACCCGATACCGGCGAAGACGCCCCGATCGAGGATGTGCCGCCGGTTCAATAACCGGCGGTATAGCCGGGCGGATCGAAGGTTGCGGCTTGCTCCACTGCCGTGGCCAGCAGTGCGCGGTAGGCATGGCGCGGGATTTCAACGCCGCCCAACGAGGCCAGATGCGGCGTCAGAAACTGCGTGTCAAACAGGTTGAATCCACCGGCGTTCAGACGGTGCACCAGATAGGCGAGGGCAATCTTTGACGCATCGGTGCGGCGCGAGAACATGCTTTCGCCAAAGAAGGCGGCCCCCAGCGCCACGCCGTAGACGCCCCCCACCAGATCGGGGCCGTCCCAGACCTCAAGACTGTGGGCATGGCCGGCGCGGTGGAGGTCAAGATACAGGTTGAAGATTTGCGAATTGATCCATGTTTCGGGGCGGTCGGCGCATAGGGTCACAACCCGGCGAAAGTCCGAATCTGTTCGAATTTGGAAAGGATCAAGCGCCAGACGACGCCGAAGGCTACGAGAAATATGGAAATGATCCAAGGGTAGGATGCCGCGCAATCGCGGGTCAACCCATTGTATCGCGTCGCTGTCACGCGATTGCGCCATCGGAAACACCCCCGCCGCATAGGCGCGCAGCAACAGCTCGGGGGTGATCACAGGGGGCGACGTTGGCCGCATCACCGGGCCTTCGAATTATCCGCCGAACTTCTCGGCAAGCCACTTTTCCAGCCAGTGGATGTTGTAATTGCCCGACTGGATGTCTGGTTCGTCCAGCAGCGCATCAAACAGCGGCATGGAGGTGTCGATGCCGTCGATGATCAATTCGCCCAAGGCGCGGCGCAAACGGGCCAAAGCCTCGGGTCGGTCACGGCCATGCACGATCAGCTTGCCGATCAGGCTGTCGTAATACGGCGGAATCGAATAGCCGGAATACAGTGCCGAATCCATCCGCACACCAAGCCCGCCGGGCGCATGGAACATCCGCACCTTGCCGGGACAGGGGGTGAAATTCGGCAGTTTCTCGGCATTGATGCGCACTTCGATGGCGTGGCCGTTGATCACCAGATCATCCTGCCCGAACGACATATCCATGCCCGACGCCACGCGGATCTGTTCACGCACCAGATCAATGCCGAAAATCGCCTCGGTCACGGGGTGTTCAACCTGCAGGCGCGTGTTCATTTCGATGAAGAAAAACTCACCGTCCTCATACAGGAATTCGATCGTGCCCGCCCCGATATACTTGATCGCGGCACAGGCATCGGCGCAGACCTTGCCGATTTTCGCGCGCAGGGCGGGGGTGATGGCGGGGCCGGGGGCTTCCTCGAACACCTTCTGGTGGCGGCGTTGCAGGCTGCAATCGCGTTCTCCCAGATGCACGGCCTTGCCCTTGCCATCGCCGAACACCTGAATTTCGATATGGCGCGGTTTCTGGAGGTATTTCTCGATGTAGACTTCGTCATTTCCAAAGGCGGCCTTGGCTTCCGAACGGGCGGTGCGAAAGGCCACCTCCAGTTCCTTGGCGTTCTGCGCGACCTTCATGCCGCGCCCGCCGCCGCCGGCTGTCGCCTTGATGATAACCGGAAAGCCGATGGCTTCGGCCACACCGATTGCCGTCTCAAAGTCAGGCACGCCGCCTTCGGACCCCGGAACCACCGGAATTCCAAGCGCCTTGGCGGTTTCCTTGGCAGTGATCTTGTCACCCATGATGCGGATGTGTTCGGCCGAGGGCCCGATGAAGGTGATCCCGTGATCTTCCAGCGCCTGGGCGAACGCCTCGTTCTCGCTCAGAAACCCGTAACCCGGATGCACGGCCTGCGCGCCGGTAATCTCGCACGCCGAAATGATCGCGGCCTTGCTCAGATAGCTGTCGGTAGACGAGGCGGGCCCGATGCAGACGGATTCGTCGGCCATGCGCACATGCATCGCATCTGCATCGGCCGTGGAATGAACGGCGACCGATCTGATCCCCATCTCGCGGCAGGCACGGATGACGCGCAGCGCAATCTCGCCCCGGTTGGCGATCAGGATTTTTTCAAACATCAGCGTTACTCGACGATCATCAGGGGTGCGCCGAATTCGACGGGGGTGCCGTCGGCAACAACGATCCGCCTGACCACACCCGCGCGCGGGGCCGGAATGTGGTTCATTGTCTTCATCGCCTCGATGATCAGCAAGGTCTGACCTTCGGTCACGGTGGAGCCGACAGTCACAAAAGCCGCAGCCCCCGGTTCGGCAGACAGATAAACGGTGCCAACCATGGGCGAGGTCACGGCACCCGGATGTTGTGCGGGGTCTTCGACAACCACGGCGGCCGCGGCGACCGGTGCGGTGCTTGGCGCAACCATAACGGGGGCTGCATTCTGCGTGGTCACAATATTTGCCTGTTTGACCACGCGAACCTCAAGACTGTCATCCGCCGCATAGTCGCGCTTGACCGAAACCTCGGTAAGGTTGTTCTTGTTCAAAAGCTCGGCCAGGGCCTGAATGAAGGCGACATCCGCTTCGGTCGATTGTTTGCTCATCCCATCCTCATCTGCGTTGATCCGGCGATCTGCCACAAAGGACGCGCCGCGTTGGCCCTGCTTATACGCGACGGGGGCGGGGGTGAAAAGCACCAGTTGCGAGCGCCTTTGCCCGTTTTTCGGGCGATTCCGGCTTTGTGTTCCGGTCATTTGCATTTTTCAAAATTTACCTTTTGATAAAAAATAGAACCCGTGCCAGATTTTTCCTGAAGGAAAGCCTGTGCGAAGGGTCCGCCATGTCCAACAGCCCATTTACCCCCGGTGTCGTCGCTGGGCGTCTGGCCCCGGCCGCGTATTCCGCGCAGTTTGCCGATATCGCGCCGGTGCTTGATGCACATGAGGCGCGGGTGGCCGCCGACCGCTGCTATTTCTGCCATGATGCACCCTGCATCACCGCCTGCCCGACGGGCATCGACATTCCCCTTTTCATCCGCCAGATCGCCACCGGCACTCCGGATGCGGCGGCGAAGACGATCTTTGCGCAAAACATCATGGGCGGCATGTGTGCCCGTGTCTGCCCGACCGAGACGCTGTGCGAAGAGGCTTGCGTGCGTGAGGCGGCCGAGGGAAAGCCGGTAGAGATCGGGCGTCTGCAACGCTTTGCGACAGACGGGCTGATGGCCAAGGGCGTGCATCCGTTCACCCGTGCGCCGGCGACAGGCAAGACTGTGGCGGTTGTG
>JBGSRQ010000037.1:0-12567 GCA_041737515.1 Rhodobacterales bacterium
GGGCCGCACTGCCGACCAGCGGGATGATCTGGCGGTCGGGGCTGCGGGTCCAGATCGGGCGGGCTTCCGAACGCCCTTCGGTCACGTTCCAGCTTTGCGCGGCTCGCGTCAGCGTCAGGTCGATCACCCCCAGATGCGACCCCCAGAAACCGGCCATCACCGCGGGTTTGCCGGCCAGCGTGCCTGCGGCGACATCGACCCCCTCCATCCCCTCGAACTGGGCCGAGGGGAAAACGAGATGGCTGTGCCCGGCCACTACCGCATCAATCCCCGGCACGGCAGCCAGGGCCGTTGATGCGTTTTCCATGCCAGGCGAGGGCTGCAACGGGCCGATGCCGGAATGGGACAGCGCGATGATCACATCCGCCCCTGCGGCGCGGATCTGTGGCACCATCTCGCGGGCGGTGTCGATAATGTCGCGCGTCACGATTCGACCGGACAAAAGCTGCTGATCCCACTGCACGATCTGGGGCGGACAAAAGCCGATGACGCCGATGCGCAGGGTGTGGTGCAGTCCGCTTTCATCCGTCATCTGACGGTCCAGCAACACATAGGCGGGCCAAAGCGGCGCATCGCCCGGCAACGCGTGCGCGACGTTGGCCGAGACAATCGGATATTGCGCATCCCGCAAGGCGGCCAGCAGAACATCCAGGCCGTAGTTGAAGTCGTGATTGCCAAGCGTGGCTGCGTCGTATCCCAGCGTATTCATCGCAACAATCATCGGATTCGGGATGCTGCGCGCCCGTTGGGTCAGCCGCGCGGCCCGGTCGCCCATCGGGTTGCCCTGCAAGAGATCGCCATTGTCGAACAGCAGGCAGTTCGCGGCTTCGGTGCGGGCGCGGGCAATCAGGGTTGCGGTGCGTGCAAGACCTTTGGACGGGCAATCGGCGTCGCCGTAGTAATCATACGGCAGCGCATGAACATGCAGATCGGTGGTCGACAGCACCCGCAACCTGATCCGCGCCGGGGGGGGATCCGTCGGTTTCACCGGCTTGGTCGTGACAGGACGTGTGGGAATTTTGTCATCGCTGTTCCATTCAGTCCGCGACAGGGAGGGTCAGTCACGGTCCGAGTGCCAACCACGAGATAAACGAGAACTGGAATAAATGAGCGGTCAACGCATTGCCTACATTCCCTTGATGCGGGCGACCAGAGCATGCGGTGCGCCGGTGCCGAATTACTTCAACCATGCGTTGTATTTACTACAGTTTTAATCGAACGGTGACGGCTTGCACGGGGCGGGCTGGGCGTGCATCACAGTCGGGTCAGCGGAGGGCGCAATGGAGCATGTGATTTTGCCGGCTTTTGCCGGATCGGGGCTGGACCGGGCGGCGGAATTGCGGGGCGATCCGGCGGCGCAGGCGGCACTGCTTGCGTCCGGTAGCGTGCTGCCACTGTGGCGTGGCAAGCCGTTGATCGTGGACCAGGGCGCTTTGGGCTGGGTCAATGCGCAAAACCCTGTGCTGGCCCATGCCGACACGCGGGTGTTTCTGGGCCGCGATGACGGCCTTGCCCGCTTTGCCGCCGATATTTCGGACTGGTCGCCGGAAGCGGGGGCCGAGGCGGTTGAGGCGGGTTTTTTCGACCCGTCGCAGCAGCACCACCCGGCCTTGCCAGATACACATGCATTTGCCGAGCTGCGCGGTGTGATGACCGCACTTTCCCCGCGTGAGGCGGAGCTGGCGGCAACGGCAAAAGCGGTTCTTCACTGGCACCGCAGTCACCGCTTTTGTGCCACCTGCGGCGCTGCGTCGCAGCCTGCCAAGGCGGGCTGGCAACGCAGTTGTCCGTCATGTGGCGCGCAGCATTTCCCGCGCACCGATCCGGTCGTCATCATGATGGTCACGCGAGGCAACCGCTTGCTTCTGGGCCGCTCTCCCGGTTGGCCCGAAGGGATGTATTCCACCCTCGCAGGCTTTGTCGAACCGGGCGAAACGGTTGAGGCCGCGGTGCGCCGCGAGGTGTTTGAAGAGACCGGCATTACCACAGGCCGCGTGCGCTATGTGCAAAGCCAGCCGTGGCCGTTTCCCGCCAGCCTGATGCTGGGCTGCGAGGCCGAGGCGACCAGCGATACCATCCGGCTTGACCCGGAGGAGCTGGAAGACGCGCTCTGGCTGACGCGGGAAGAAATGACAAGCGTTGTCGCGGGGACTCACCCCGAGATCAAAGCGCCCCGGAAAGGTGCAATTGCGCAGGTTTTGATTGCAAACTGGCTGGCAGATCGGCGTATCTGAGACCGCAATTGCCACATATAGAACAAAAGCCCCGACAAGACCGGGCGAGCCGGGGGCCAGACGCAGATGAAGCTAAGCACACGACATGATATCGAAGCGCCGCTGGACCATGTCTACGCAGAGATGACGGATGTGGATCGCTGGGAAACCGCCGCCATGCGACGCGGGGCAGATGTTGCGCGCACCGACAAGCTGGGCCGGTTCGACGTTGGCGCGGCATGGACAGTCGATTTCGTCTTTCGCGGCAAGGCGCGCAAGCTGTCGATGCGGGTGCAATCGGTGGACGCGCCGTCGCGGATCACCTTGGTGGGCAATGGCCCGACGCTGGACGGAACGGTTGCGATTGATCTGCTTGCGTTGTCACCCAGACGCACGCGTGTGATCGTCGGCACCGAGGTGAAGCCTCGCACCCTTGGCGCGCGGCTGATGCTGCAATCACTGAAACTGGCCAAGGCCCGGGTGGACCGGCGCTATGACCAGCGGATCAGCACCATGTTGTCCGATATCGAGGAACGGTATCAGACTGCCAAACGGCGCTAGCGGTCAGCTCCTGCCACGATCCGACGGATAGACCCCAAGAATATCGAACTGCGTCGTGAAATATCGCAACTCGTCAAAGGCAAGCGCCACGTTCGCGTCGTCGGGGTGGCCCTCGATATCGGCGTAAAAGGCGGTCGCGGTGAAACTGCCGCCGACCATATAGCTTTCCAGCTTGGTCATGTTCACGCCGTTCGTGGCAAACCCGCCCATCGCCTTGTAAAGTGCTGCCGGAATGTTGCGCACGCGAAAGGTGAAGGTCGTGATCATCGGCCCCGCCCCGCGCCGCGCGGGGTTGGGTTTGCGTGACATCACCAGAAAGCGGGTGGTGTTATTGGCCTGATCTTCGATCTCGCGGGCCAGCACGTCCAGCCCGTAAATTTCGCCGGCAAGTTCGGATGCCAGTGCTGCAAGTGTCGGATCGCCCTTTTCGGCCACGATCTTTGCCGAACCTGCAGTATCCGCTCCGGTCATTGCCGCAAGGTTGTGCTTGCGCAGAAACTCGCGGCACTGCCCCAGCAGCACGGTGTGACTCATCGCCGTCCTGATCTGCGGCAGCGTTGCACCGGGCACGGCCAGAAGCGCGATATGCACCCGCACGAACGCCTCGTCCACGATATGCAGGCCCGATCCCGGCAGCAGGCTGTGAATGTCGGCAACGCGGCCATAGGTCGAATTCTCGACCGGCAGCATCGCCAGATCGGCGGCCCCACTGCGGCACATCTCGATCGCGTCTTCAAAGGTGCGACAGGGGATCGCCTGATGATCGGGGCGGGCCTGACGGCAGGCGGTGTGGGAATAGGCGCCCAACTCTCCCTGAAACGCGATTTTAGCAGTCATTTGACAAGTCCCGTTCGAATTGCCTGAAGAAAGAGGCGATTGGTCGCGCTAGTATACCTTGAAACCGGGTGGGGGAAGCGGATACATAACCCTGAACCTGCAAAAGGACCCGACATGTTCGATACGATGAAACTGACCAAAGCCGTGGGCGCGCTGTGCGGATCGCTTCTTGTGTTTCTTCTGGGCACATGGGGCGCGCAGATCATCTATGGTGGCGGCGAAGGGCATGGCGAAGAAGCACAGGCCTATACCATCGAAGTCGCCGGGGCGGAATCGACAAATGCCGAACCTGCAGAAGAAGGCCCCGCGTTTGAAGAGGTTTATGCCTCTGCAGACCCCGCCAAGGGCGAGACAGTTTTCAAGAAATGCGCGACCTGCCACAAGGTTGATGGGTCCGACGGCACCGGCCCGCATCTGAACGGCGTGATTGGCCGCAACCATGCTGCGGTTGGTGGATTTGCCTATTCGGCGGCGCTGACCGCCCTTGAAGGGCAACCATGGACGCCCGAGGAAATGAACAAGTTCCTGATCAGCCCCAAGGCCTATGCTCCCGGCACCAAGATGAGCTTTGCTGGTCTGCCCAAGGTTGAGGACCGCGCCGATGTGATCGCATGGCTTGCGACGCAGAAGTGATCTGATCTTCGTTTGTGAGACACTATGGCCGTCTTTAAGGGCGGCCATTTTCATTGGTCTGTCCCCGCTTCACACAAACGGAACTTGAGAGATCGGCGTGCTGCGTCATACTGTGGCGCAGCCTTTTCCTGCCTTGCCCTTGCCCCGACCCACAGGAGACATGATGACCCAGCAGACCCAAGTGGCCCGCCTTGCCCGCCCAAATCCGGTTCGATGGGCGATGTTTTCAGGTCTGTTGGCACTGGGCAGCATGGCATTCGTGACACTGGCACGGGCCGAAACGATCATCACGGCGCACGGCATTTCGACCTTCGGGGATCTGAAGTATCCGGCCGATTTCGATCATCTGGACTACGTTGATCCCGATGCCCCCAAGGGCGGCGAGATGTCGCAGTGGTGGCCGGGCGGGTTCGACTCGCTCAATCCGTATTCGATCAAGGGCCGGTCGGACGTGCTGGCAAGCCTGCCCTACGAAAGCATCCTGATCGGCACGGCGGATGAAATCGGGTCAAGCTATTGTCTGCTTTGCTCGACCATCGAATACCCCGAGGACCGGTCCTGGGTGATCTTCAACCTGCGCCCTGAGGTGAAATTTTCCGACGGCACCCCGATGACTGCGGATGATGTGGTGTTTTCCTATGAAACCTTCCGCGACAAGGGGTTAAGCGATTTTCGCCGGATTTTTGCGCAGAATGTGAAAAGCGCCGAAGCGCTGGATGCGCACCGGGTCAAGTTCACCTTCAATGACGGTGTGCCGTGGCGCGATCTGCCCGCCGATGTGGGCGGTCTGTCGATCATCTCGAAGGCCGATTACGTCGCCAACGCCCGCGATCTGGAGGAAAACGACATCCGCCCCTTCATCGGCACCGGCCCCTACAGCCTTGAGCGCATGAATATCGGGCAAACGGTCGTCTACCGCCGCAACCCTGATTACTGGGGCAAGGCCCTGCCGATCAACAAGGGCCAGAACAATTTCGACACGATCCGCATGGAGTATTTTGCCGACAGTGCCGCCGCGTTTGAGGCGTTCAAGGCCGGGGCCTATACGTTCCGCAAGGAAAACACGTTGAAGATCTGGGCCGAGCAGTATGATTTTCCGGCGGTGAAATCCGGCGCGATCAAGCTGGAGGAAATTCCATCGGGTGCCAAGGCCACCGGGCAGGCCTATGTTTTCAACCTGCGGCGCGAAAAGTTTCAGGACATCCGCGTGCGGCAGGCGATCGGCCTGATGTTCAACTTTGACTGGACGAACAAGACCTTGTTCTACGGGCTTTATGCGCGGGTGAATTCGTTCTGGGAAAACACATGGATGGCGGCAGAGGGTGCGCCTTCGCCCGAGGAAGCCGCGCTGCTGCAACCGTTGGTCGAGGAAGGGCTTTTGGACGCCAGTATCCTGACCGATCCGCCGGTCAGCGGGGCCGTGTCGGGCGACAGGCAGCTTGACCGGGGCAATCTGCGCAAGGCGTCCAAACTGATGGACGAGGCAGGCTGGGCCGTGGGTGCCGACGGTATGCGCCGCAATGCCAAGGGTGAGGTTTTCACTCTTGAAGTTCTGTCCGACAACCCGTCGTTCAGCCGGATCAACAACCCGCTGGTCGAAAATTTGCGCGCTTTGGGGCTGGACGCAAAACTGTCGGAGGTCGACGGCGCGCAATACGAAGACCGTGTGCGCCCTCCGAAATATGACTTTGATCTGGTGACGGAATTTGCGCGCACCACCTATTTCTCCGGCCCGGAATTGCAGCAGTATTACGGTTCCGCGACCGCCGATGTGTCGGCGTTCAACGTGATGGGTCTGAAAAGCCCGGCGGTGGACCGGATGATCAAGGTGCTTCTGGCCACCAGGACGAAAGACGATCTGACCGTGGCCACCAAGGCGATGGACAGGGTGCTGCGGGCCGAACAGTTCTGGATTCCGCAGTGGTACAAGGCGGCTGACTGGGTGGCATCCTATGATTTCTATGAGCATCCCGCGACGCCTGCGCCGTATGCTCTGGGCGAGTTCAGTTTCTGGTGGTATAATGCGGAAAAGGCCGCCGCGCTGAAGGCATCGGGCGCGCTTAAATAAGAAACGCAGGGCAGAAAGCAGACCTTCCCCGATGGGCGCCTATATCCTCCGGCGACTTTTTCTGATCATTCCGACGCTGATCGGCATATTGATCGTCAACTTTGCGCTGACGCAATTTGTGCCGGGCGGGCCGGTTCAGCAGGTGTTGGCAAGGCTGGATGGCGGCGGCGATGCGCTGAAGGCGATCAACGGCACAGGCGGCGACAGTGGCGCGCAAGACCAGCTTGCAGGCAGCAGCACCTATGTCGGTGCACGGGGGCTGCCCCCAGAATTCATTGATGATCTGGAGCGTCAGTTCGGCTTTGCACGCATCGTCTGCGCGCCGGGTTTTACCGGCACGCCATCAACCATATCCTCCGAATGTCGCAAGGAATACATCGGCGTGATCGAACGGTTCGGCATCATGATGGGCAATTATGCCCGGTTCGATTTCGGGCAAAGCTACTTTCGGTCAATCTCGGTCATTGATCTGATCCTTGAAAAGATGCCGGTTTCGATATCGCTGGGGCTGTGGTCAACGCTGATTGCCTATCTGGTGTCGATCCCCTTGGGCATACGAAAGGCTGTGCGGGATGGATCAGCGTTCGATACCTGGACCTCCGGGGTGATCATCGCGGCTTACGGAATACCAGGATTTCTGTTTGCGATCATGCTGTTGGTGCTGTTTGCGGGGGGGTCGTTCTTCCAATGGTTTCCCTTGCGGGGCCTGACATCGGACAATTTTCAAAGCCTTGGCCTCTGGGGCAAGGCCGTCGATTACATGTGGCATATGACGTTGCCGATCATCGCGTCCACCATTGCCAGTTTCGCCACGCTGACCCTGCTGACCAAGAACAGCTTTCTGGATGAAATCCGCAAGCAATACGTCATTACCGCCCGCGCAAAGGGGCTGGCCGAGGCGCAGGTGCTGTATGGCCATGTGTTCCGCAATGCGATGCTGATCGTGATTGCGGGGTTTCCGGCGGCGTTCATCTCGATCTTCTTTGGCCAGAGCCTGATCATCGAGACAATCTTTTCGCTGGACGGTCTGGGGCGATTGGGGTTCGAATCCGCCGTGCAGCGCGATTATCCGGTGGTGTTCGGCACGCTTTTCATCTTTGGTCTGATGGGGCTTGTGGTCGGCATCATCTCGGACCTGATGTATGTCTGGATCGACCCCCGCATTGATTTCGAAAAGCGGGGATAGCGCATGGCCCTTTCCCCCCTCAATCAGCGCCGCTGGCGCAATTTCAAGAAGAACCGCCGGGCACACTGGTCGCTGATCCTGTTTTCGGTGCTGTTCGGGCTTTCGCTTTTTGCCGAAGTGCTGGCGAATGACAAACCGCTGCTGGTGCAGTATCGCGGAGATTATTACGCGCCTTTCGTGAAGTTTTACCCCGAAACCGCCTTTGGCGGCGATTTCCAGACCGAAGCCGGCTACCGCGACCCCGAGGTGCGCTGTCTGATCCGGTCGGGCGGGCTTGAGACCTGTTTTGATGACCCCGATGCGATCTTGCAGGGTCTCGACGCGGGCGAAGTGCCAGAGGGCGGGCAGAAGGGCTGGATCCTATGGCCGCCCATTCCCTACAGCTATACCACCATAAATGATATCGACGGCACCGCCCCGTCGGCCCCGGATGCACAGCACTGGCTGGGCACCGATGACACTGCGCGCGATGTGCTGGCGCGGGTGATCTACGGGTTCCGCCTGTCCGTCTGCTTTGCGCTGATCGTGACGTTCTTTTCCACCATCGTCGGCATCGCTGCGGGGGCCGTGCAGGGCTATTTTGGCGGGCTGACCGACCTGATCTTTCAGCGTCTGCTGGAGATCTGGGGCGCGATCCCGATGCTGTATGTTCTGATCATCGTCGCCGCGATCTGGCAGATGAATTTCTGGCTGCTGGTGGTGCTTTTGACGGTGTTCAGCTGGACCTCGCTTGTGGGGCTGGTGCGGGCCGAATTCCTGCGGGCGCGGAATTTCGAATATGTCCGCGCGGCGCGGGCGCTGGGGGTCAGTGACCGGCTGATCATCGTACGGCACGTTCTGCCCAATGCGATGGTGGCCACGCTGACCTTTCTGCCGTTTCTGGTGACGGGCGCGGTCGGCACGCTGGCGGTGCTGGATTATCTGGGTTTTGGCCTTCCTGCCAGCGCACCCAGCCTTGGCGAACTGGCGCAGCAGGGCAAAGACAATCTGCAGGCACCGTGGCTGGGATTTGCGGCGTTCTTTACATTCTCGATAATGCTCAGCCTTCAGGTGTTCATCTTTGAAGGCGTGCGCGATGCGTTCGACCCCAGAAAGACCTTTAAATGACCGGCGATGTGGTGCTTGACGTGCAGGGCCTGACGGTTGCCTTCCGGCAGGACGGGCGCGAGGTTCAGGCGGTCAAAGGCCTGTCTTTCACCGTGGGCAAGGGTGAAACCGTGGCGTTGGTGGGCGAATCCGGGTCGGGGAAATCGGTCACCGCACTGTCGACGGTGGCACTTTTGCCCGACAGCGCACGGGTGGGCGGATCGATCAGGTATCTTGGGGCGGAAATGGTGGGGGCATCACCCGCCGCCTTGCGCAAAGTGCGGGGCAACGACATCAGCTTCATTTTTCAAGAGCCGATGTCCAGCCTAAACCCGCTGCACCCCATCGAAAAACAGATCGGTGAAAGTGTTACGCTGCACCAGGGCCTGTCCGGTGCTGGGCTGCGCGACAAGGTGCTGGAGTTGATGAACAAGGTCGGCATCCGTGATGCCGAAAGCCGCCTCGGGGCCTATCCGCATCAGCTTTCGGGCGGGCAGCGCCAGCGCGTGATGATCGCTATGGCTTTGGCAAACGGGCCGGAGCTTCTGATCGCGGACGAACCGACGACCGCGCTGGACGTGACCATCCAGGCGCAGATACTGGAACTGCTGGCCGAGTTGAAAGCGCGCGAAGGGCTGAGCCTTTTGTTCATCACCCATGATCTTAATGTGGTGCGCCGCATCGCGGACCGGGTCTGTGTGATGCAGCAAGGCGAAATCGTCGAGCAGGGGCCGGCCGCCCTGATCTTCGATGCGCCGCAGCATCCCTACACCCAAAAGCTGCTGGCAGCCGAGGCGACAGGACATCCCGCCCAAGTGCCCCAAGGTGCGACCGAGGTTGTGCATACGGACGCCCTGCGCGTCTGGTTCCCGCTGCACGCGGGCTTCATGCGAAAAGTGGTCGGGCATGTGAAGGCGGTGAACGCGGCCACAATCTCGGTCCGGGCCGGAGAGACGCTGGGGATTGTGGGCGAAAGCGGGTCGGGCAAGACGACGCTGGCACTGGCGATCATGCGACTGATTTCTGCACAGGGGCCGATCGTCTTTCAGGGGCAGGATGTGCAGGGCTGGCGGGCGCGCCAGATGCGGGCGTTGCGGCGTGATATGCAGATCGTGTTTCAAGACCCCTATGGCAGCCTGTCGCCCCGCATGACGGTCGAGGAAATCATCGCCGAAGGTCTGGGCGTTCACGGTGTTCCTCAGGGACAGAACGCGCATGACATGGTGCGCGCGATAATGGAGGAGGTGGGTCTGGACCCTGCCACGATGTCACGCTATCCGCACGAATTTTCCGGCGGCCAGCGGCAGCGCATCGCCATCGCCCGCGCGATGATCCTGCGCCCCAAACTGGTGGTGCTGGACGAGCCGACCTCGGCCCTGGATATGACGGTGCAGGTGCAGATTGTGGAATTGCTGCGTGATCTGCAGGCGAAATACGGGCTGGCCTATCTGTTCATCAGCCATGATTTACGGGTTGTTCGGGCTTTGGCGCACAAGGTCATCGTGATGAAGAACGGTGACATCGTCGAGTCGGGCGAGGCGCAGGCGATGTTTGCGGCCCCGCAGACCGAATACACGCGCAACCTGCTTCGGGCGGCCTTTGGCGCGTCACCAAAGGGGGCCTGAGTGAAAATCCTGTTCATCCATCAGAATTTCCCCGGCCAGTTCCTGCATCTGGCCCCGGAAATGCAGCGGCGCGGGCACGAATGTCTGGCGCTGACCGACAGCGGCAATACGCGCGGGTCGGCAATTCCGGTGATGAAATACAAGCATGAGGGCCCGACGCCCGATCCGGCGGCCACTCGGTTGGGCCGGAACTATACCCTGATGAGCGACCGCGGGGTAACGGTGGCCCGAGCCTGTCTGCATCTGCGCGATGAAAAGGGCTATGTGCCGGATGTCATCTTTGGTCATTCCGGCTGGGGCGAGACGCTGTATCTGCAGGAAATCTGGCCGAAGGCCAAGCTTCTGGTCTATGCCGAATTCTATTATCGCGGCATCGGTGCCGATGTCGGCTTTGACCCCGAGTTTGAAAAGCGCAGCTTCGATCAGGTGATGATCGCGCAGGGCCGCACCACCCATCTGGGGCAATCGCTGCTTCATGCCGATGCGGGCCTGTCGCCGACCCGCTGGCAGGCCAGCACATTCCCGCCCGCGCTGCGCGACCGGATCGAGGTCATATTTGACGGCGTCGACACGGACGTGATGAAACCTGATCCTGCGGCCAGCGTGACCCTGCCCAATGGCCGGGTTCTGCGCGCGGGGGACGAGGTTCTGACCTTTGTGAACCGCAATCTTGAGCCCTACCGCGGCTATCACATCTTCATGCGCGCCCTGCCTGCGGTGCTGGCCGCGCGGCCCGATGCACAGGTGGTGATCGTAGGCGGTGATGACGTGAGCTACGGTCGCGCTGCACCCGAAGGCAAGAAGTGGAAGGAAATCTTTCTGGCCGAAGTGGCGGGCAAGATTGACCCAGCCCGCGTGCATTTCATGGGCAAGGTGCCCTATCCGACCTTCGTGGCACTGATGCAGGTCAGCCGCGTGCATGCATATCTGACCTATCCGTTCGTGCTGTCCTGGTCGATGCTGGAGGCTATGTCGGCGGGGGCGTTCGTTGTCGGCTCGCGCACCCAACCCGTGCAAGAGCTGATCGACGATGGCGTGCACGGACGGCTGGTGGATTTCTTTGACGTTGAGGGCTGGTCCAAGATGCTGACCAAGGGGCTGGCGCATCCGGGGCGGTTCCTTGATCTGCGGGCGGCGGCGCGGCAAACCATCCTGCGGAATTACGATCTGCGCACGAACTGCCTGCCCCGCACCGTGGCCTTTGTCGAGAGATTCGGGCCGAACGGTGGGGCAGCTGTAGTCGGGGCAGGGCAGTAAGACCCGTCACAGGTCTTTCGGATCAAACGGCCGCCATGTGCGACCCCGCCAGAAATGCAGATCGGCGCGGGTGCGATCATCGGTCTTGCGGGCATCGCGCAGGTGCGGGCGCGGATCAATTCGGGTTGCAATCATCAACGCTTCGGCGAACAGATTTAACATGATGTTTCCTTTCGATGGCATTTCCTACCTCTTCTTTATTGACGAAATGCCACTTTCATGCGAGTCAGGAAGCCTTTCATCATGTAAGACAAGATTACACTATGGATTGGCGCGTCCTGCCTCCGCTTTCGGCCCTGCGTGCGTTTTCGGCCTTTACCGAGGCGGGCAGCGTCGTGGCGGCGGGCGATGCGCTTAACGTCACGCATGCGGCGATCAGCCAGCAGATCCGCGCACTTGAGGCGCACCTGCGGCTTGAACTGGTGGACAGATCGGCCCGGTCAATGACGCTGACGCCCAACGGTAAGCTGCTGGCGGCAAGTCTGCGGCAGGGATTTGGCGACATTGCCCGCACGATTGGTGATCTGACCGGGGCAGAGGCCGCGCGCCCTCTGACAATAACCACGACCCCCACTTTTGCTGCAGGGTGGCTGATGCCGCGCCTTGCGACGTTTCGTGCACAGCACCCCGAAATTGATATTTCGATCGACCCCAGCCCCGATCTGCGCGCCGTGGGGCCAGAGGGTGCGGATGTGGCGTTGCGCTATGGCAACGGCAACTGGCCCGGGCTTGAGGCGCAGCTTCTGGTGCATTCGGCTTTGGTCGTGGTGGCAAGCCCCGCGCTGATCGCCGGACGCCGGGCCCGGTCGGTGGCGGACCTTGCCGATTGGCCCTGGCTGCAGGAATTGGGCACGACCGAAGCGACAGGGTTTTTACGGAAACACGGCGTGGCGCGGGCTGGCAGGCAAGGGATGACATCGCTGCCCGGCAATCTGATGCTGGATGCCGCGCGTGACGGGCAGGGGGTTGCGGTGATTGCCCGCGCCTTCGTGGCAGGAGATATTGCGGCGGGCCGCCTGTCTGTTCTGTTCGAGGATGATGAGCGTGAGGGTTATTTCATCGCCACCCGCATCGGCGTGCAGCGCGCGGCGGTCAAGGTGT
>JBGSRQ010000073.1:0-9121 GCA_041737515.1 Rhodobacterales bacterium
CGCGATCAACGCGCCGATCCAGGGCACCGCCGCCGACGTGATCCGCCGCGCGATGATCCGCATGCCGGCGGCGATTGCGGGCGTGGATGCAAAGATGTTGCTGCAGGTGCATGACGAATTGCTGTTCGAGGTGGCCGAAGATGCCGTGGACACCCTGATCCCCATCGCGCGTGACGTGATGGAAGATGCCAACGAACCGGCAGTCAGACTGTCGGTGCGACTTACCGTGGAATCCGGCAAGGGGGCAAACTGGGCCGAGGCGCATTGATGATTGCCACCTTCACCGACCTCAAGACGCTTGCCCTTTCGCTGAACCTGCCCCAGATCACGGACACGACCGCGTGGGGCCACCCCTGCCTCAAGGCGCATGGCAAAATGTGGTGCTGGTGGTCGCCTTATGCTGATGCGGCGGTGTTCAAATGCAGCCGGGACGAGCGTGAGATGCTGATCGCTGCCGATCCAGAGACGTTTTTCCTGCATCCCCATTACGCGCCTCACAATCTGATGCTGGTGCGGGCCGGGCGGATTGATCCGGGCTGGGCGAAAGCGCGGCTTCTTGCAGATTGGCGGGCCATGGCCCCGAAACGCTGTCTGAAGGAGTGGGACGCGCAGCAGAAAGGCACCTGAACGCCTGCTAAAGCTGCGTCAGCGCTGCCCCAAGCAAAGGTGCAAGGCGCGCGGCCCAGGCCTGCTGCCCCGCTGCATTTGCGATCAGATCGTTGCGCACCTCGATCAGCGTGTTGTGGCGGCCGGGTTGCAGGGCGTGGCGGTCAATCGCATCGCCGGGCAAATGGCCGGAGTAAGGCTCGTTGTCGCCCACACAAAGATCAGGCTCGTCCTCAAGAAGCGTCAGCAGCGCCCGCGACATGCGCGCGTCCAGATGCGAATAAAGCACGCCCACCTGCCATGGGCGCGGTGGGCGGCCGCGCAGGCAGGGCGTGAACGAATGGATTGCCAGGATCACCGTATCCGCCTGTTGCGCGGCCAAGCGGGCGTAGGCGTCGTGATAAGGGCGGTAAAGGGTGTCCAAACGCCGTTGAACCTCGGCCGCATCGACCGCACGGTTGCCCGGAATGATCGTTCCGTCATAAAGCTTCATTACCAGCGTCGGGTCATCCTCGCCCCGGTTCGCGTCAATCACCAGACGGCTGAAATCCGACCAGATCACGGGGCTGTCCAACAGTCGCCCCAAAGCGCGGGCCACCCCCAAAGCGCCGACATCATAGGCGATGTGGCGGGCCATGTCGGCGGCGGCAATGCCCAGATCGCCCCCCGCCACATCTGCAGGCACCCGGTTGGTTGCGTGATCGCACGTAACAAGCCAGCGCCCGGGCCGCGCTTCACCTTCGATGGAAAAAGCCGGATGTGTCATCGCATCGTCAGAAACTACCGTCATTTTTCTTCCAACCTGCTTGCAGACCTGAGGAAACATTTTCCATCGGGAGGCGATGAACTCAAAATGATACCGCTAACCTGTTCGCCCCGTTGCTCCCCATCCCGTTTTCCGCCATAGGACACGCGGGACGTACCTCAGATAAGGATCATGTCAGAATGAGACGCCTTCGCAACGTGAAAATCGTGGCCACCCTTGGGCCGGCATCCAATGATTACACCATGATCCGCGCGCTTTTCGAGGCCGGAGCCGATGTGTTCCGCCTGAACATGAGCCACGGCACCCATGACGACATCCGCGCCCGGCACGAAATCATCCGCAAGGTCGAGGCCGACACCGGTCGCCCGATCTGCATACTCGCCGATCTGCAGGGGCCGAAACTGCGCGTCGGCACGTTTGTAGCAGCAGCGGGCGAGGAACTGGTCAACGGCGCCGCCTTCCGCATGGATCTTGACCCTGCACCCGGCGATATCACCCGCGTGAACCTGCCCCACCCCGAGATTTTTGCGGCCCTTGAACCGGGCACCAGCCTTCTGGTCAACGATGGCAAGATCCGCCTTCGGGTCAAGGACTGCGGTCCCGATTTTGCCGATTGCGAAGTGATGGTCGGCGGCACGATCTCCAACCGCAAGGGCGTGAATGTGCCCGACGTGGTGCTGCCGCTTGCGGCCCTGTCCAAGAAAGACCGCAAGGATCTGGAATTTGCCTGCGAACTGGGGGTGGACTGGCTGGCCCTATCGTTCGTGCAGCGCGCCGAGGACGTGATCGAGGCACGCGAACTGGCACGGGGTCGTGCGGCGATCCTGTCCAAGATCGAAAAACCGGCGGCGGTGAAAGCCTTTGCCGGGATTCTGGCGGTGTCAGACGGCATCATGGTGGCGCGCGGCGATCTGGGCGTGGAACTGCCGATCTTTTCCGTCCCGCCGATTCAGAAGCAGTTGATCCGGGGCGCGCGGGCGGCGGCAAAACCGGTGATCGTGGCCACGCAAATGCTTGAATCAATGATCGAATCTCCGGTGCCGACGCGGGCCGAGGTTTCCGATGTGGCAACGGCAATCTATGAAGGTGCCGATGCGATCATGCTGTCGGCAGAAAGTGCGGCCGGGTCTTACCCGATCGAAGCCGTCACCATGATGAACGATGTGGCGATCAGCGTCGAATCCGACCCGACCTATCGCGAGGTGATCGAAGCCTCGCGCCGCGCCGTGCGCAATACGGTTGCCGACGGCATCGTGGCCGCCGCGCGCGAGATTGCGGAAACCACTGACATCAAGGCGATCTGCTGTTTCTCGCAATCGGGAACCACGGTCAGCCTGGTGGCCCGCGAACGCCCTCGCGTGCCCATTCTGGCGCTGACCCCGCTGATCGGAACGGCGCGCCGCCTGTGCCTGACCTGGGGGACAACCTGCGACATCACCGAACCGCAAGACCGCTTCAAGGGCGCGGTCCTGGCCGCAGCCCGTTCGGCGCTGAGCAACGGTTTTGCCAAGAAGACAGATCAGATCGTCGTGACCGCCGGGGTTCCGTTCAACGTGCAGGGCACGACGAACATCTTGCGGGTGGCTCCTTGCGATGAACGATTGATTTACAGCGCCGACGCAGAGTAGACCTGCCTGATACTGTGTATTTGCGGTGGAGGCGCTTTTTGGATACTGATCTGTTTCTGGTGCTGGGACTGATCGTCGGTGCGCTTGCGATACCGTCGATATTGTCGGCCTTCACAGACGGGCGCGCGCCCCGGGCCGGAGCAATCATGGTGCTGATTTCCGGGACGCTTCTGGCGACTGCCATCACAAAGCATCCCGGCGGCTATTCCGTGAACGAAGTGCCCAAGGTGTTTTTCCATGTGATCGGCCGCTACATCAACTGACCGGCACCTGAAACCCCTTGCACACCCGCCGCATGCCGCCTATACGGCTCGCTTCTATACCTGCGACCGGCCGACGTGGCATGCCGAGGCGCAAGGTTCACCACTCGAAAGAGGAGATGGAAATGCCCAAAATGAAGACCAAGTCGGCGGCAAAGAAGCGGTTCAGCTTTACAGCCTCCGGTCGTGTGAAAGCTGGCGTTGCCGGCAAACGTCACGGCATGATCAAGCGCACGACGAAATTCATCCGCGACGCGACCGGCACCATGTTGCTGAGCGCGGCGGACGCGAAGATCGTCAAGAAATACATGCCCTACAACCGGTAAGGAGAGCCAGATATGTCCCGCGTCAAATCCGGCGTCGTTACCCACGCCCGCCACCGCAAGGTGATCAAGGCTGCGGCTGGCTACTATGCCGCCCGGTCCACCAACTTCCGCACTGCGACGCAAGCCGTCGACAAGGCGAACCAGTACGCCACCCGCGACCGCAAGACCCGCAAGCGCAACTTCCGCGCCCTGTGGATTCAGCGGATCAACGCCGCCGTACGCCTGTTCGATCCGGCGTTCACCTATTCGCGTTTCATCAACGGTCTGGCGCTTGCCGGTATCGAGGTTGACCGCAAGGTTCTGGCCGATCTGGCCGTGCACGAGCCCGAGGCGTTCAACGCCATCGCGGCACAAGCCAAAGCTGCAATGCCAGCGTAACGCAGGCAAACCCGTATCGAAAACCCGACAGACACAGGTTGTGCATCTTGAAACCCCGCTTCTGGCGGGGTTTTTTCATGCCCCGTCATCAGTGCGGACGGTCTGTTTTGTTCAGAGTTCTGCCCGCTTGCAGATTTTGGAGTAATTTTCATCCAATTTTCGACACAGTCTACCGGTAGCGTGCGTGAACGGCACACATCGACATCGCCTGTGCGTGGTGTGGATGCGTTTTCATGGATCGGGGGATTTCGACATGCCGACGACGTTCACAGTTTTCTCGCTGGGAAACCTGGCGGACATCGACACGACCGAAGGCAATACGCTGGCAGAAAATGCCGCGGCGCTGGTCGGTGGCGTGTTTGGTGGGCCGGGCAACGCGCTGCTGAACGGCGCCCGGACCTTTGCACCCGGCTCCACCGGGTTCGGCGGAGGCACGACCACGGCCTATGATCAGACCAACGCGCCGGCGGAAGCCTTTACCATCAATGGTGGCCCGAATCAGATTTTCGATTCCTCGGCCATTTACAACGCGGTGATCACCTATTCCGACGGCACAACTGCCACGGTCACAGCCGTGATCTTTCAGGATACGGCCGGAAATACCTATTGGGCACCGGAGTTTTCCGCCAACGCCGATCAGGCTGCGATGCAGGCAGGGCCGATCCAGTCCCTGACGCTGTCCAGTCTGTCCGGCGCAACGTTCAGCGGTCTGACGGCCGACCGGCAAAGCTGGACAGCGGTAACCTGCTATGTGCGTGGCACCCGCATCCTGACCGCGACGGGCGAGCGCGCAATCGAGACACTGGCACCCGGCGATCTGGTGCAGACCCGCGACAACGGACTGCAACCCCTTCGCTGGATCGGCCAATCTGCCGCTGTCGCGATGGGAAAGCTGGCCCCGGTTTGCATCCGCAAGGGCGCGCTGGGGCCGGGCATTCCGCTGCGCGATCTGTATGTTTCGCGTCAGCATCGCATCTTGGTGCACTCGCGCATTGCCAAGCGGATGTTCGGTGCGTCCGAGTTGCTTGTGCCCGCGATACGCCTTGTCGACCTGCCCGGCGTCGACAAAGCGCCCGCCCCCAGACCGATCACGTATTTCCACCTGTTGACCGACCGCCACGAAGTCATTTTTGCCGAAGGTGCCCCCAGCGAAACCCTGCTGACCGGACCAGGCGCACGCAAGGCCATGGGCCCAGATGCCGTGGACGAAATCGAGGCGCTGCTACCCGGTATTCTTGATCGGCCAATCCATCCCGCGCGCCCCCTCGTGCGCAACGCCCGACTAACCACGCTTATTGCCCGGCACGCGAAACACGGCCTGCATATGTCGCCGCCCAAGGCCGCCCAAACCCTTGCATCCAAGGTCGCGGCCCGCTAACCCCTGAGCCGCAGGCGCAAAGGGGCTGACCGATGGATCTGACGGAACTTCGAGGCAAATACATCGCAGCCGTCGCAGGCGCGACAGACGAAGCGGCGCTGGAAAACGTGCGCCTTGCGGCGCTTGGCAAAAAGGGCGAAATCAGCGCACTGATGGCGACGCTGGGAAAGATGGACCCGGATCAGCGCAAGGCATCCGGGGCGGCGTTGAATGTCCTCAAGGATGAGATTGACGCGGCCCTGCGCGCCCGCAAATCGGGCCTCTCCGATGCCGCCCTTGATGCCCGGCTGAAATCCGAATGGCTTGATGTCACCCTGCCCGGCCGCCCGCGCCGGATGGGCACGATCCATCCCGTGTCGCAGGTGATGGACGAGTTGACCGCGATTTTCGCCGACATGGGCTTTGCCGTAGCCGAGGGCCCGCAGGTCGAAGATGACTGGCACAATTTCGACGCGCTCAACATTCCGCCCGAACACCCGGCGCGGCAGGAACATGACACCTTCTTCCTGAACCGCGCCGAGGGCGACAACCGCCCGCCGCATGTGCTGCGCACCCACACCAGCCCGGTGCAGATCCGCGCTCTGATGGCGCAGGGTGCGCCGATCCGGGTAATTGCTCCGGGCCGGGTTTACCGCATGGACATGGAACAGACCCACACGCCGATGTTCCATCAGGTTGAGGGTCTGGCCATCGGGCGTGATGTCAGCATGGCGAACCTGAAATGGGTGCTGGAAGAGTTCTGCCGCGCGTTTTTTGAGGTGGACAAGGTTGAACTGCGGTTTCGCGCCAGCCATTTCCCCTTTACCGAACCGTCTGCCGAGGTCGACATCCGCTATTCCAACGTCGGCGGCCAGTTGAAAATCGGCGAGGGCGACAAGTGGATGGAAATCCTTGGCTCGGGCATGGTGCACCCCAAGGTTCTGACGGCAGCGGGCGTTGATCCGAACGAGTGGCAGGGCTTTGCCTTTGGCATGGGGATCGACCGGATTGCGATGCTGAAATACGGGATCCCCGATCTGCGCGCGTTCTTTGACGCCGATCTGCGCTGGCTGCGCCACTACGGCTTTTCAGCGCTGGATATGCCGGAACTTGCAGGCGGTTTGTCCGCCTGACACGAAAGGCATCCGATGTCGCTGCCCCCGTGGTTCCAACGTCCCGAAGATACGTCCGCCAAGCCGGAATCGCCCGATGCCACGCGCATCCACATGGCCGCACATGACCCCGCTTTTCCGCAAAAGCGCGATGTTGCACTGGCTTGGCTGAACGTGGCGATCACGGCGCTTGCGCAGGATGCAGGGTTTGAGGCAAAGCGGCAGTCCTGGGCGAAAAGAGGGGCCTATGGCACCGCATCCCTGCGCCTGCAGCGCGACCCTTACGGCTGGGATTGCGGGCTGGAGGTCAGTCTTTTGCCGCACGACGGCGAGCCAACGGGGCAGTGGGCCGATGGACCGCTGGACGCAGCCGTTCTGGGGGCCAATGCGCGGATTGCCTGGCTTGACGCGGCCGATCATCCCGAACGGCGCGAAACTTTTCTGGACGGTGTAAAACGCCTGTTGGTCTGGCTTGGCGCAAGTGCAGACAGTGCCGAGGAACGGCGCCTGACAGCACTGTGACACCGGGCAGAAACGCCCTGACCTGCTAGATCCAACTGTAAGCGGCGGCCACGGTCAGAAACAGCAAGGCAGTCACCCCGATCAGGATGGCCAGCCGCACCGGGCGATGCAACTTGCGGTCTTTGGGTATGCTCAACCAATCTTCCATGCGTCAGACTTAACACGAAGATCATGGCAATTCAGCGCCAAGAGGTGGTCATTGCAGCGACAACGCGTTTCCATCCCCGAAACGAATGCAAGGCCGCTTTCCCTTTTGTGCCCGATGCGATAGTCGAAAACCGCAGATATTCCAAAGGGCGCAGCGCATGAAATTCACCCTCTCCTGGCTGAAAGATCACCTTGATACGGCGGCCCCGCTGGAGGACATCCTCTATGCCCTGACCGATCTTGGGCTTGAGGTGGAAGATGTTGATAACCCCGCCGAATCCCTGGGTGCGTTTCGCATCTGCAAGGTGATCGAGGCCGCCCCCCACCCCAATGCCGACCGCCTGCGTCTGTGCCGGGTTGCGACCTGGCCGGGCGGCGAAGGGTCGGGCATGGTCGAGGTTCAGGTGGTTTGCGGCGCGCCCAATGCCCGCACCGGATTGATCGGCGTTTTTGCGCCGGTGGGCACGCATGTGCCGGGCACCGGCGTTGATCTGAAACCCGGTGTGATCCGGGGTGTCGAATCGAACGGGATGCTGTGTTCGGAGCGCGAGTTGATGCTGTCGGACGACCATGACGGGATCATTGATCTGCCCGCGGACGCGCCCCTGGGGGCGCGATTCATCGACTATCGCGGTCTGAATGATCCGATGATCCACATCAAGGTCACGCCGAACCGCCCCGATGCACTGGGCGTGCGCGGCATTGCGCGGGATCTTGCGGCGCGTGGGTTGGGCACGCTGAAGCCGCTGGAAATTCCCGCGATTGATGCCGGGTTTGAAAGCCCTGTCCGGGTCGGGATTTCGGCTGATCTGAAGACCAAGGGCTGCCCGCTGTTTGCCGGCCGGGTGATCCGCGGGGTGAAGAACGGCCCTTCGCCCGCGTGGTTGCAGGCGCGGTTGCGGGCGATCGGGTTGCGTCCGATCTCTGCTCTGGTCGATATAACCAACCTGTTCACCTACGGGCTGAACCGACCCTTGCATGTGTTCGATGTGGCCAAGGTTTCCGGCCCGCTGCAAATTCGCGGGGCGGTGGCTGGCGAAACTCTGCTGGCGCTGGATGGCAAGACCTACGCACTGCAACCCGGTCAGATGGTGATTGCCGATGACAACGGACCGGAATCGCTGGCCGGCATCATGGGCGGTGAGGCATCCGGGTGCGGCGCGGATACGACCGAAGTGTTTCTGGAATCGGCCTGGTGGGACCCGATCACCATTGCCGCGACGGGGCGCGCGCTGAAGATCAACTCGGATGCACGGTATCGGTTTGAACGGGGCGTGGACCCCGAATTCACCCTGCCGGGGCTGGATCTGGCGACCGCGATGATCATTGATCTGTGCGGTGGGGTGGCATCCGGGGTGGTCATGGACGGGGCAGTGCCGGATCATGGCCGCGCCTACCGGCTGGACTGCGCGCGGGTGATCAGCCTTGTGGGCATGGATATCCCCGAGGCAGAGCAACGCCGCACGCTTGCCGCATTGGGCTTCGCGATGAACGGCGACATGGCGACTCCGCCGGGCTGGAGGCCTGACATTCTGGGCGAGGCTGACCTGATCGAGGAGGTGGCACGCGTCGCGTCATTGTCGAAACTGGTGGGCAAACCCCTGCTGCGCGAAACTGCGGGCGTGCCGCGCCCGATCCTGACACCGCTGCAAAAGCGGGAGCGGGTTGTCCGACGGACTCTGGCGGGATTGGGGTTCAACGAATGCGTGACCTACAGTTTCATTGATCAGGCGGCGGCGGCGTTGTTTGGCGGCGGGTCGGACGCGGTAAAGGTCGACAATCCGATTTCATCGGAAATGTCGCATCTGCGGCCCGATCTGCTGCCGGGATTGTTGCAGGCTGCGGCCCGCAATCAGGCGCGCGGGTTCATGGACCTTGCGCTGTTCGAGGTTGGCCCGGTGTTTCACGGCGGCGAACCGGGCGAGCAGGCGGTGCAGGCGACCGGTCTCATGATCGGCGCAACAGCGGCGCGCGACCCCTTCGCCTCGCGCCGCATGGTCGATGTGTTTGATGCCAAGG
>JBGSRQ010000412.1:0-5298 GCA_041737515.1 Rhodobacterales bacterium
CCCTGATGGCCCTGCGCGCCGATGCTGCAGGCGAGCCGCGCATCACGCTGACCGCGCGGGTGCTCAAGGACGCGATGTCAACGCATCTTCTGATCACCGGCCCCGAAAAACGCGCGGCGTTTGAGCGGGCGCAGGGTCTGACCGAAGCCGAGGCGCCGGTAAAGGCGGTTCTGGCCAATGCAACGGTTCACTGGGCGGAGTAGCATGATGAACACATTCTGGACCCGGCTTGCGGCGCAACACACCACGGTTGCGAACCGGCCCATCCTGTCTTTGTTCGATTCCGGCAATCGAGCGGCGGAATTTTCGGTAAGTTTAGCAGGACTTCTGTTCGATTACTCCAAGACGAATATTGATGTTGCAACGCGCGAACTGCTGCTTTCGCTGGCCGAAACGGCTGGCGTGGACTCCAGACGCGCGGCGATGTTTGCGGGCGAAAAGATCAACGAAACCGAAGGCCGCGCCGTGCTGCACACGGCTTTGCGCAACATGGATACCCCCGTCGTGATCGACGGCAAGGATGTGATGCCCGCCGTGCGCGCCACCCATGCGCGGCTGAAAGCCTTTGCCGATGACGTGCGGGGTGGCAGTTTCACGGGGCAGGGCGGCGCGATCACCGATGTCGTCAATATCGGGATCGGCGGGTCGGACCTTGGCCCTGCGATGGCGGTTCTGGCGCTTGCGCCCTTCCACGACGGGCCGCGCTGTCATTTCGTCAGCAACATCGACGGCGCGCATATCCATGACGTGCTGGAGGGGCTTGACCCGGAAACGACGCTGGTGATCGTCGCCTCCAAGACCTTCACCACGATCGAGACGATGACCAATGCGCAGACCGCACGCGACTGGATGGCGCGGCGTGTTACTACCCCCGCCGCACAATTCGCGGCCGTATCCACCGCCGCCGACAAGACCGCGGCCTTCGGCATCGACCCGGCCCGTGTCTTCGGGTTCGAGGATTGGGTCGGTGGGCGCTATTCGATGTGGGGCCCGATCGGCCTTTCGTTGATGATTGCCATTGGCCCCAAGGGGTTTGACGCTTTTCTCGCCGGCGGCGCGGATATGGACGCGCATTTCCGCACGGCGCCCTTTGCCGAAAACCTGCCGGTTCTGCTGGCCTTGGTGTGCATCTGGCACAACCAGATCTGCGGTTACGCCACCCGCGCCGTGCTGCCCTATGACCAGCGCCTGTCGCGCCTGCCCGCCTATCTGCAGCAATTGGAGATGGAGAGTAACGGCAAGCGCGTGGCGATGGATGGCAGCGACCTTGCCATGAATTCCGGCCCGGTGGTCTGGGGAGAGCCGGGCACCAACGGCCAGCATGCGTTCTATCAGTTGATCCATCAGGGTACACGGGTGGTGCCTTGCGAATTTCTGGTGGCACGACAAGGGCATGAGCCAGACCTGAAGCATCAGCATCTGCTGCTGGTCTCCAACTGCCTTGCGCAATCCGAGGCTTTGATGCGCGGCCGTTCCCTGGCCGAAGCCACCGCGATCATGGCGCGCAAGGGGTTGGTGGGGGCGGAACTTGACCGGCAGGCACGCCACCGGGTATTTCCGGGAAACCGGCCGTCAACCACATTGGCCTATGATAAACTGACCCCCTTTGTTCTGGGCCAGATCATCGCGCTTTATGAACACCGGGTGTTTGTGGAAGGCGCAATCCTGGGGATCAACTCGTATGACCAATGGGGGGTGGAACTGGGCAAGGAGCTGGCGCTGGCGCTGCAACCGATGCTGGAGGGCGCGCAATCATCCAACGGCAAGGACGGCTCGACCCGGGCGCTCATTGCATGGTTCCGGGGTTGAACGGGCACTCTGCCCGCCCAGAACTCCTGGGCGCGCGGTGAACGGTGACCTACTTTAGCGCCGCGGTCACGATCACTTCGACAAGATAATCCGGCGACGCGAGCTTTGCCTCGCCGGTGGCGCGTGCTGGCGTGTGGCCCTGCGGCACCCATGCATCCCACACTGCGTTCATCGCGGTGAAATCGGCCATATCCGCCAGCCATATCTGTGCCGACAGGATGCGGGTCTTGTCGGTGCCTGCGCCGGCGAGGATCTGGTCGACCTCTGCCAGACAGGTGCGCGTCTGATCCGCCACCGATGTGCCCGGTTGGCCGACCTGACCTGCGACCCACAGGATGCCGTTAAAGGCGACACCCTTGCTCATCCGAGCGCCAGTGCCAAAGCGGGTGATGTCGGGGTTCATTGCAATCTCTCCTGTTGTGCTGACACCGTGCTACAGGGCGCTGTCGGAAAGGAAAAGAGGCAGGCGCAAGGGAAAAGACGCTGGAACAAATGAAAAGCGGCTGGAGCGGGTGAAGGGAATCGAACCCTCGTATTCAGCTTGGGAAGCTGCTGCTCTACCATTGAGCTACACCCGCGATGCGACTGAGGTATGCCAGCCGCCGCGCGCCGTCAAGATGGTGCCCGGCGGTCAGCGGTCAGGGGATGGTGATTTCAACGCGTTCCCCGGCGGTCACTGTCAGTGGCTTTTCCAGCAGTTCTTCGCCGACTTTGGCCACAGCGACATAGTCACCCGCCGTCGCCGTCAGGGTGACTTCCTCGGCATAGTCAAAGCTGCGGGACGTGCGGTTGCCATCGAGCGACTTCTTGGCGTCAAAAATCTCGATCGACGACGCTCCGGGGGCGGCAACGTAAAGCACACCGGCGTTCAGGATCACCGGCACCTCCACCCGTTCGCCGACTTTCACGGTAAACGGCACTTCGGCAGATGCGGCACCGTTTGTCACGACCGCTACATAGTCGCCACCCGGCAGGTTGAACGTCGCCCCGGCGCCGTAGGTGGTACCAAAACCATCGCTGCTGCCATCCAGCTTTTTCTTTGCCCCGCGCACAAGGACCGCGTGACTGCCACCATCCATCAGCGTGCCTTCAACGTAATAGCCGTCGATCACGGCCACGCCGGACCCGATCACCATATCCTTCTTGATCGTCTCTCCGGCGACGATGTTCAGGGTTTCGGTCACACTGGCGGCGCCAAGCGAAGCGGTCACGCGCACCGGGCCTGCGGGCAGGTAGGCACGGGTTTCGCCATATTCGGTGCTGTTCAACCCCGAGTCGTTCACGAAGTTTATCCCGGCGCTGTCTTCCGTCGTTCCACCTTCCGATGCCGTCGGGCGCAATTCGACGATGCCCACATTCACCACCACTTCGGGGGTTGCCAGCGCATCGGCGGTCAGCGTGACGGGCACCGAGGCCTCGCCCCGGCCGATGCTGGCGCTCAGAATATAGGTTCCCGGCGCGATCTTGCCTTTCCAGTCGTTGTATTCCGTATCTATCAGCTCACCCTGGGTGCCGTCCGCGTTGGTGCGGTAAAGTTTCCAGCCCACATCGCCCGGCCCGACAAATTCCGGCCCGCCGGCCGCCAGAAACGCCTTGGGATCAATGTTGTATTCAAGATCAGCCTGAACCGGTGCCGGGGCTGGTTCGGGTTCTGGCGCAGGCGCGGGTTCCGCTTCCACCACGGCGGTTTTCAGCGCGTCGGCAAGACTGGTTGCATCCTTGGCCTCGATATACTTTCCGCCGGTGTTTTCAGCCAGACAGGCAACCTGCTTGCCTTCATCAGCGGTCAGGCCAAAGCCCACCACATGCGCCGTGAAATCCACGCCCGAGGCTTCCAGTTCGGCGCCCAGCGCGCAGGGATCGGCCTCGCATGTCTCGATCCCGTCGGTGATCAGGATGACGGTTGCCTTTTCCTCGGTCGATCTCAACTCGCCCGCCGCACGACGCACGGCTTCGGAAAGCGGTGTCTTGCCCAGAAATTTCATCCCGGCGGCGGCGGAGGCGATGGCGGGGCCGGTGCCTTTTGCCGGGGCGACCATCAATTCGATATCGTCGCACGAGCCTTTTTCGCGGTGCCCGTAAGCCATGAAGCCAAGTTCCGTTTCCGGCGGAACCGAGGCCAGAACCTCATCCAGTGCCGTGCGGGCAATCTCCAGCTTTGCCTTGCCGTCGATCTGGCCCCACATGGACCCTGACCCGTCAAGGATGATGATTGATTTGCCCTCGGCTTGCGCGACATGGGCAAATCCCAGAACGAAAAGCGCAAAAGCGGCGAAGAACCTGCGAACAACCTGCATCATATGCTCCGGTGCTTAAATATCTGCGCCGATGCTAGGAGCGGTTTTACGATAAGACAAGTCCCCAGAACGGGCCCGAACGGGAAAGGCCGCCGCAAGATGCGGCGGCCACCGGGTTGGACACGCTGTTGGGGACAGTTGATTGCATCCACCCCGGCTTGCAGGGTCCGGACCATGGGAGAGACGCCCCAGCCCGGTTGGCCCGCAATCAGCCTGCCGGAAGCAGCACGCGGTCGATCACATGGATGACACCGTTCGATTGCTTGACGTTGGCAATGGTGACGTTGGCCTTGTTGCCCTGACCGTCGATGATCTGGATACCGCCGCCTGCGGCCTCGATGGTGTATTCGCAGCCGCCAACGGTGGTCACCTTGTGCGCGCCGCCGTCATCGGCAACCATCTGCTTGATCGCACCCGACAGAGCGTTTGCCGCGATGACATGGCAGGTCAGGATCTTGGTCAGGGTGTCCTTGTTTTCTGGCTTCAGAAGGGTTTCGACGGTGCCTGCGGGCAGTTTGGCAAAGGCCTCATTGGTCGGGGCCAGAACCGTGAACGGGCCTTTGCCCATCAGCGTGTCGACCAGCCCCGCAGCCTTCACAGCCGCCACAAGGGTGGTGTGATCGGCCGAATTAACAGCGTTTTCAATGATGTTCTTGTTCTCGAACATTGCGGCACCTCCAACTTCGGGGTTGGCGGCAAAGGCAATGTTGGCCGACAGTGCGGCGGCGGCGGTCAGGGTCGCGATACGAAAGGTCTTGAACATCTTTTTCTCCGGTTGAACCGGCAGGATCGTCCTGCCTTGTGCCGAAGTTACGGGCCGCCACACTGGAGAGTTTCAGGCCGCGCGAAAAAAAGTTCAGCCGCGCGAAACGGCACCGGTGACCAGAACCGGCCCGGTCGGCGCACCGGTGACAGAGCCACCGTCGGGTTCAAGACTGACCGCAAGAACCGCCCCATCGGGCAGATCGGTCAGCGTTCTGGACGTGGTGGCCGCGTCGATCAGACCCAGCGACACCGGGGCCGCCGTGCCCACGATAAGCCACAGTTCATAGTCGCGCCCGTCCTCGGCGGCGGGGCCGCCCGATTGCGTCAGCGTCAGCGTGTCACCGGAATAGCTGGCCGCAAAGACCAACGGTTGCGCCTCGGCGCTCAGTGTTGCGACCAGCGGCGGGGTCGGCGTCAGCAGCGGCAT
>JBGSRQ010000111.1:0-6809 GCA_041737515.1 Rhodobacterales bacterium
GCGCTTCGGCGCGCGGGGCGGCCTCGTCGTCTTCATCCTTGCCGCCGCCGCCAACGCGGTTCGACAGGCCCAGCCGGTGGACCTTGCCGATCACCGCATTGCGGGTGACGGCGCCCAGTTCCTTGGCGATCTGGCTGGCGCTTTGGCCTTCAGCCCACATTTTCTTGAGCGTCTCGACGCGCTCGTCGGTCCAGGACATCGGTCTCTCCGGTGAATTTTGCCGCATTCTAACCGCGACGGTCCGAGATACAAGAACCCATGCCGATGTTCAAGCGTGCGCCGACGGGTGAGGCGGTGTTTTCGCTTGATTTGCACCAGTTCCCCGGTTATTGCGGCCAAATGATCGCACGCATGCCCCGCTTCAGCCTGCCCCGACGCCGACGCATCCCTGCGTAAGCGCGCGATCCTGATGCGACCATGGTCGCGCCCCTTCCCCGATTGACACGCACGGCCAGCTTTGGCACCCCTGTGGCTTGCTCCTGAAAGGAGATCGCGATGATCACCGCCGTTCTGCCCACCTATAACCGCGCGCCTGTGGCGTTCACCTCGGGCAAGGGGTCCTGGCTTACGGCCGAAGACGGCACGCGCTATCTTGATCTGGGGGCAGGGATTGCCGTGAACGCGCTGGGGCATGCGCATCCGGCACTGGTGGCGGCGATCACGGCACAGGCTGCGAAGCTGTGGCATGTCTCGAACCTTTACCGCATCCCCGAGCAGGAGCGGCTGGCAGAAATGCTGGTGGACGCGACTTTTGCCGATACGGTGTTCTTCACCAATTCCGGCACTGAAGCGGCCGAACTCGCGATCAAGATGGCCCGCAAGTACTGGTACGAAAAAGGCCAGCCCGAGCGGACCGAGATCCTTACCTTTGCCGGCGCCTTCCATGGCCGCTCGACCGGGGCGATCGCCGCCGCCGGGTCGGAAAAGATGGTCAAGGGCTTTGGCCCCCTGATGCCGGGGTTCACCCACCTGCCCTTCGGGGATCATGACGCGCTGCAGGCAGCGCTGACCGACAAAGTTGCCGCCGTGATGCTGGAACCGGTGCAGGGCGAGGGCGGCATCCGGGTGCTGCCCGATGCCTGCCTCAAGGGTCTGCGCGATCTCTGCGATGCGACCGGTGCGCTTCTGATCTTTGACGAGGTGCAATGCGGCATGGGCCGCACCGGGCGGCTTTTTGCACATGAATGGGCGGGAATCACACCAGACATCATGATGGTCGCCAAGGGCATCGGCGGCGGCTTTCCGCTGGGCGCGGTGCTGGCCACCGAAGATGCGGCGTCGGGCATGACGGCGGGCTCGCACGGGTCGACCTATGGCGGCAATCCGCTGGGCTGTGCGGTGGGCGCCGCGGTGATGGAGATCGTGTCGGACGATGCGTTTCTGGCCGAAGTATCGCGCAAGGGCGCGCTGTTCCGGCAGGGGCTGGAAAGCCTTGTCGCGCGCCATCCGGGCGTTTTCTCGGAAGTGCGCGGCCAGGGCCTGATCCTGGGCCTGAAATGCGTGCCCGCCAATTCCGATGTGGTCAAGGCCGGCCACGCCCAGCACCTGCTCACGGTGGCCGCAGCCGACAACGTGCTGCGCCTGCTTCCGGCCCTCAATATGCCGGATGCTGACATCACCGAAGCCCTTGCGCGGCTTGACAGAACTGCGGCCAGCTTCGATGCCTGACCGCTACAGCTTTCACGCGCTGACCAAAGCCGACCTGCCGATGCTCGCGACCTGGCTCGACACGCCGGCGCTGCGGCAATGGTGGGGCGACCCCGCCGAGGAACTGGCCCTGATCACCGAAGACCTGTCCAATCCGCTGATGGACCAGCAGATCGCGCGCTTTGACGACCAACCCTTCGGATATCTGCAATCCTACCCCTGCACGATCTGGCGTGCGCCGCAGTTCGCCGGGCGGAACCGCCACGCCCGCGCTGTTGATACCTTCATCGGCATCGACAGCCTGCGTGGCCGGGGCCACGGTTCGGCGATGCTGTGCCGCTACGCCGAAAGGCTTTTGCAGCAGGGTGCCCCCGAGGTGCTGATCGACCCCGATCCGGCGAACGAACGCGCCTGCAACGCTTACCGGCGTGCCGGTTTTGTCGATATCGACACCCGCCCTTGCGAAGACGGCACCCCGGTCATCGTTATGGCCTTCCGCCCGACCCCTTTTTCTGTTTGAAAATATCCTCGGGGGGTCCGGGGGGCAGACAGCCCCCCGGCGTCCCAGAAAGAGACCGCGATGACCCATTTTCTCGATATCCACACCACCGATGCCCATGACCTGCGCGCGATGATCGACAGCGCCCATGCGATGAAAACCGCGCGGGCGGGCCGCCCCAAGGGTGCGCCCGATGATGTGCAGCCGCTGGCCAACCAGATGGTTGCGCTTATCTTCGAAAAACCGTCGACGCGCACCCGCGTGTCGTTCGACGTTGGCGTGCGCCAGATGGGCGGACAGACGATGGTCCTGTCGGGCAAGGAGATGCAGCTTGGCCACGGCGAAACCATCGCCGACACCGCGCGGGTGCTGTCACGCTATGTCGACCTGATCATGATCCGGACCTTCGAAGAAGCGACCCTGCTGGAGATGGCCGAACACGCCACCGTTCCGGTGATCAACGGGCTTACGAACCGTACGCATCCCTGCCAGATCATGGCCGATGTGATGACCTACGAAGAGCATCGGGGGCCAATCGCGGGCCGCAAGGTGGTCTGGGCGGGCGATGGCAACAACGTATGTGCCTCGTTCCTGCATGCGGCGGGGCAGTTCGGCTTTGATTTCACCTTCACCGGCCCAGAAACGCTTGATCCCGAGGCAAGCGCTCTGGGCTTTGCCCGCTCCAAAGGCAGCCGCATCGGGGTAGAGCGCGATCCGGCCCGCGCAGTTCAGGGCGCCGATCTGGTGGTGACGGACACCTGGGTGTCGATGCACGATCCCGAATCTGCCAAGGAACGCCGCCACAACCAGTTGCGTGCCTATCAGGTGAACGAAGCTCTCATGGAACTTGCAAAACCCGATGCACTGTTCATGCACTGCCTGCCCGCGCACCGCAACGACGAGGCGACAAGTGCCGTGATGGATGGTCCCCATTCGGTGATCTTTGATGAGGCGGAAAACCGGCTGCACGCGCAAAAGGCGGTGATGCGCTGGTGCCTTGGCGTCTGAAAGACGTCAGCCGCAGGATACGCATCCTGTGGCCGGAATTGTCACTCGAAAATCTTGACGTGCCAAGGGCGCCGTTCCAGACCTCTGGAATCACAGGAAAAAATTGCAGGCTCCGACACTTGCCACACCCGCCAGATGCAATTCGAAATCGGCCCGCGCATCGCCGTTCACATCGGCGCGCACGATGATATCGCCCCGGAATTGCAGCGCCCAGATCGCGTGATCTGCGGGTGCGGCGCCGTTGAACGCAAAGCAGTGGTTCCTGCCCCCATCCGCGTTTGCGTCGATCTGGCGCAGGCCGGTATGGTCGCGGCCGGCCTGAAAACCAAAGATCGTATCGCGCAACGCGCCCGCAGCACCTTGGCCTGTGGTCGCAAAGTCAGACAGATACGGCCCGGCATCAGGCCCGCACTGCATGCGGTCAAACCGGGTGTCGCCATAAGGCGTGTCGCTGCCGGTTTGACCGAACCGGAAATCGGCCCCGTCACGGCCTGCGATGCGGCGTTGACCGCCTTGCCATGAATCGGCCCACAAGTGCCGTGCCGCTGACGGTGTCATTGCCCGCAGCAAGTGGCAGCGCCAAGCCGGGGCGAGACCGCAAGATCGCCGCCATCCCGTTATCACCCGCATGACGGTCAGCCCGTTTTCGCCATGCACAACCAGCAGATTCTGTCCGTTCACGGCAATCCGATCCAGTCCGCGGATATCGTTGAATTTGCGGCCCGGCAATGAGGTCGGATCATGAACGATTGACGATATCAACGCGTCCGGTGCGGTAGCTTTCGTCCCGACGAACAAGACGTCGCGAGGATCGCCCGAACAAGGAAACGCGCTTGTTCCGATCGTGACCGAAGCAAAAGCCAAGGGAACGCCCACAGGGGTGCCCGCATCGGCGTCTGTGACCTGCCCGGTCGTCGCACCCAATGTGCCATCGGTATTGATGACGCAAGATCCATCGGAACCAACGGCCAGACGGGTCGGGTGCCTGGAAACGTCAGATCAGAGGCAGCATCCACCGCGCACGGGCCGATGCCAAAGTCAATTTCTGCGGCCACAAACAGAAAGCTGAGCCGCCCTGACCAATAGACCGCCAGGCCGTCAGCACGGCCAAGCGGCAAGCCCGCGGGGTGATCGCTTTCGAATTTCTGGCCGGCGCATGACGCAAAGGTTAATTGCGTTCTCCGCCGGAAGTTCCGACAATCTGCGAAGATGGGCGTTGCGGTCTGATCAAGGATTGCCCGGCAATCTGACGGGTGTTGCCTGCGGCGCCACACGTCCCCGACCTTGCGCGCGCAGTGTCGGGCAAAGGGCGCCTGTGTCCATCACAAAGCGGCGCTTGTGTCTTTTTCATTTGCATGGCAGACCGTTACCGTAAAACTCCGGGCCATGCCATGAAAGCACCACATCATTCACGGCAAGAGGCGCGTCTTGCCGCGCTGCGATTCTACGAGGTTCTTGATACGCCGGCCGAGGTGGATTTTGACGATATCGTGCAGCTTGCGTCACAGATCTGCGGCACGGCGATTTCCGTTGTCAACCTGATCGACGCCGACCGCCAGTGGTTCAAGGCAGAGGTCGGGCTTGGGGTGCGTGAAACGCCGCTGGATACCTCGATCTGCGCGCATGTCATCTTGCAGGATGATTTTGTCGAAATCAGGGATACCCGCGAAGACCCCCGACTGGCCGACAACCCGCTGGTGCAGGCCGATGGCGGTCTGCGGTTTTATGCCGGGGCGATCCTGCGGTCGGACGACGGATTGCCGATTGGTACATTGTGCGTGCTGGATCACGAACCGCGCAGCCTGACGCCGCTGCAACGCGAAACGCTGCGGGTGCTGGCGCGTCAGGTGATGACCCAGATTGATCTGCGCCGTGCCTTGAAACAGGCCGAGGTGCTGCGGCGCGAGGTGGATCACCGCGTCAAGAACTCTCTGCAGTCGCTGTCGGCGCTGGCCAGATTGCAGGCGCGCAAATCCGCACCCGATGCCGCCGCCGCACTTCGTCAGATGGAAGCACGGATCGAGACGGTGGCGATGCTGCACGAACAGCTATACAAGACGGACGCCGGCAGCGTCATTGATCTGGCAGCCTATGTTGCGAATGTTGCGGGATATCTTGGGTCAATGACACCACCGGGCGTCACGATATCGACCACGCTGATGCCGGTGAATGTCAGCTCCCGACAGGCGGCGCTGGTCGGCACGCTGGTCAACGAATTTGCGTCCAACTCGATCAAGCATGCCTTTCCGGACGGGCGCAGCGGGCAAATCGTCGTGTCGCTTTCGGCCTCCGCCGATGGTGGTGTGGTTCTGGGACTTTCGGATGACGGCATCGGTCTGGGCGACAAGGCGGATGCGTCCGACTCCGGTCTGGGCATGTTGATCCTGTCATCGGTCGGCCAGCAACTGGGCAGTGAGATCCAGCTTGCGTCTGACACTGGGGGCACCCGGCTGATCCTTTCCTTCGCCCCCGGGGAATAATCAGATCACCGCTCGACGCTGCAGACCGGCAGGCGTAGGGTCGCGCGCAAACCTCAACCTGACGGAGCCACGATGTATTCCCAGACCATTCCTCCGATGGACCGCACCCTTGGGGCGTTGGCCAACCTTCTGACCAAGGCCCAAACCCATTGCGAGGCCAAGTCTATCAAGCCCGAGGCGCTGCTGGCGTTCCGCCTGTTCCCCGAAATGCTGCCCTTCACCAAGCAGGTGCAGCTTTCATGCGATTTTGCGGCCCGTGCGGCAGCCCGGATTTCCGCGTCGGACGTGCCCGCCTTTCCCGATACCGAAACCAGCTTTGCCGAACTGCAAGACCGCATCAAGGCCGCCCGTGCGTTTCTGGCAGCCGTGCCCAAAGCAGGCTTTGACGGGGCAGAAAGCCGCAGCATCACCTTTCCGGCCGGCAAAACGGAAATGACACTGCCCGGGCAGCAGTTCCTGTCGACCTTTGCCCTGCCGCAGTTCTATTTCCATGTGACAACCGCATACAACATCCTGCGCCACAACGGGATCGAGGTCGGCAAGCGCGATTACATGGGGGTCTGACGCGCTTTGGCGGGTTGCACACCGTCTGCCGCTGCCGCCCGCCCCGCCAGGGCCGCCACCGCCACCAGGATCAGCGCCATCACGGCGAAGGTTGTGCGAAAGCCCACATGTTCGGCGACGTAACCGATGGATGACGGGGCCACCAGAATACCCGAATAGCCCATCATCGTGACCGTGGTGATGCCCACGCCAGCCCGCAGACCCGGCATGTTGCCGGCGGCCGAAAACAGCACCGGGATCATGTTGGCCACACCCAGACCGGTGAACCCGAAACACACGATTGCAACGGTGGCGACGGGCGACAGCGCCGCCCCCAAAAGCCCCGCCGCAGCGATCAGCGCCGACACGCGCAGCGTTGCCACTGCGCCAAACCTTCTTCGCACCGCATCTCCGGCAAATCGCATGACAGCCATGGTGCCCGAAAACAGCGCAAAGGCCAGACCAGCCGTAGCCACATCAGCCCCGTGTTCCTTGCGCAGGTAAAGCGCCGCCCAATCCAGCACGGCACCTTCGGGCACCATCGACCCCAGTGCCATCAGCCCCACCACCCAGATCGCCCAGCCTTGCGGCCAGCGCCGTTGCGGCGTGTCTGCGTTCGGCGCCGACGGCTC
>JBGSRQ010000112.1:0-3604 GCA_041737515.1 Rhodobacterales bacterium
CGGCCGATGCCGGAACCGGCCCCGGTCAGAAAGGCCACGCGGTCTTGCAGCAGGGCAGCCATCACGCCGCCCCCGCCTTCACGCGCCGGGCGCCGCGTTGCAAGATGGTCTGCGCGATGATCAGCAGCACAAGAGAAACCGCCAGAACCATCGTGCCAATGGCGTTGATCTCGGGCGTCACCCCTCGCCGGATCGACGAAAAGACATAGATCGGCAATGTCGTTTCGGAGCCCGCAACGAAAAACGCGATGATGAAATCATCGAAGCTGAAAGTGAACGACAGCAGGAACCCCGCAAGGATCGCTGGAAAGATCTGTGGCAATGTGACCTGCCGAAACGTGCCAAAGGGGGTGGCTCCCAGATCTGCCGATGCCTCGATCAGGCTGCGATCCATACCCGCCACCCGCGCCCGCACGATGATGACGACCAGTGCCATCGCAAACAGCCCGTGCGCGGCGACAAGCGACCCCACGCCCAACTGCAGTCTTGGTGCCGTATCCGCCTGCGGCCAGACCAAGGCGATCACAGGGTTCAGCCAGTCAAACAGCGAGACGAGTGCGATAAGGGTTGATATGCCGATGACAATTCCCGGCACCATGACAGCAATGTAAAGTAGCGCATCAAAGATCAGCCGAGGTTTGCCGGTGACGCCCTGCAGCGCAAGGGCCGCCATGGTGCCCGCCACCGTTGCCAGCACGGCGGAGGCGGCAGCCACGATGGCGCTGGTCTGAAACGCCTCCATCACAAAGGGGTTTGAAAGGGCCTTGCCATACCACTGGGTCGAAAACCCCTGCATTTGCGCGGCATAGCGACCGGCGTTAAAGGAAAAGACCGCAATCACCCCGATCGGGACATAGAGGAAAAGATAGACGGCCAGCGCGTAAATCCTCATGTGCGCGCCCTCACATCAATGCCACGTCGTCGCGCCCACCGGCCAGACGCCGCGTCAGGCGCAGGTAAAGGGTGACGGTGACCAGCATGATGACCACAAGCGCCACCGCAACCGCGGCCCCGAAAGGCCAGTTGCGCGATTGCAGGAACAGATCGACCAGTGCGTTGCCGACAAAGAACACCTTGCCGCCGCCCAGCATGGCGGGGATCAGGAATTCCCCCATCAACAGAATGAAAACCAACATGCAGCCGGTGGCCACCCCCGGCATTGAAAGGGGCAGTGTCACCTGCACAAAACTGCGCCACGGCGCGCTGCCAAGATCGGCCGATGCCTCCAACAGGCGTTTGTCCAGCCGTTCCAGACTGACATAGATCGGAAATACCATCAGCGGCAGATAGCTGTAGACGATACCCGTCAGCACCGCGAAGGGTGTGTTGATCAGCCGTGGGTTCCCAAGACCCAAGGCGTCAAACAGTTTGGGGATCCCTTGTCCGCCCAGAAGATAGATCCACGCATAGGACCGGATCAGTATCGACGTCCAGAACGGTACAATCACAAGGATCAACAACAGCATCCGCCATTTCGGATCGGCCCTGACAGCCAGATAATACGCCAGCGGGTAAGCGATCAGCAGGCACAGGGCCGTGCCCGCAGGGGCCAGCATCAGCGTGTTCTGAAATGCCGCCCAACGCGCGCCGAGGTTGGCATAATTTGCAAGGCTAAAAGCGGCAGAATATCCCCCTGCCGACGCCCGTCCGCCAAAGCTGAAGACAACCACGACAAGCAGCGGCAGCACCAGCATGGCCAAAAGCCAGAGTGCTGCCGGTGCCAGCAGAAGGGTTGTCCTCAGCCTTGGCGACATCGGTCTAGGCGGACTTGAAACGCGCCATCACCTCGGCGCGGTTGGGGTCGGTCAGCGTGACGGCGGCCCCGAATTCCAGCGCGGACAGCAGGTCCGCGGCGGGATACAGGATCGGATCGCTCAACACCTCGGCTGGCATCAGCGCATCAACCCGACGGTCGGCGGTCGGATAACCGTGGAACTTTGCCTCCCTGGCATTCACCGCCGGATCAAGCAAGAAGTTGATCAGCGCATAAGCCGCCTCCAGATGCGGAGAACCCTTCGGGATCGCGTAGAAGTCTGACCACAACTCGCCGCCTTCCCTGCCCAGGATATATTCGATCTCTGGCATGTCGCGGTTCATCTGCTTGCCGTCGCCGGTCCAGCAGATGGTCATCCAGGCATCGCCCGACCGCATCGAAGGCTGATAGTCTGACGAGATCGCAAACAGATGCGGCTTGGCCGCGATCAGCAGCGCCTCGGCCTCGGCCAGTTCCTTGGGATCAATCGAGTTGAACGAATAGCCAAAGGATTTAAGCGCGCCGCCGATGGTGGTCAACTGATAGTCATGCACCATGGTGCGGCCACTGAAGTCGGCCATTGTCAGGTCGAAAAACTCTTTCCAGGACGTTGGTTTCGGCGCGCCGCCCAGTTGGGCAGTATTCACCGCAAAGCCGGTTGTCCCCCAGTTCTTGGGCACGGCATACGTTACCCCGTCAACGGTGCCGGGGCCCGCGAAACGTTGGTCGAACGACGCGGCATCATAGTTCGGGATCCTTGACAGATCGAGAGGCTCGATCAGGTTCTCGCTGACATAGGTGCTGATCGTGTAGTTGGTGGGCACGAACACGTCCCAGCCCGACCCGCCCGCCTGCAGCTTGGCAAGCATTTCCTCGTTCGACCCGAAAACGCTCATGTCAACGGCGGCACCTGAAGCCGTGGTAAAGGCCTCGAAGTTGGCCGGATCATGATAGTTGGGCCAGGTCGCCAAAGCGACCCGGTCACCGATGCCCTGTTGCGCCCATGCCGCCGAGCGCAGGCCCGGCATTGCCGTGCCAAGGACAGCCGTTGCAGCACCAAGGCCGGTCACACTCAGGAAGTGCCGCCGGCTGACCGAGCCCTTCTTGTAGCGGTAAAGTTCGGCCATGAACTTCTGGCGCGAAATGATGTCATTCCTGTCTGTCATGTTCATTCTCCCAGTTTTGATTATTGGTTTGTGGTCAGGATCAACGCCGCGCCATCCTGCCAGAGCGCACCGGCCATATCGCCCGGTTCAAAGCTGCCCTCGCCCGCTTCTGCCTGACGCGACACGAGGATCAGGAACTGCCCCAGATCAGCGTTGCGGACCAGGTATTCGGTATGTTCGCCCAGAAAGATTCGATTCACCACCGTTACTGGCAGACCGCCCGCGCCGCGCATCAGACTGATCTGTTCGGGCCGCAGACTGGCGATAGCGGATTGACCGATGCCCACACCTGCTGAAACGTGGCCGGTGAACGCCACGCCACCCGGCCCCGCCAGCTTTGCGGCGTCGCCCGCGATGCTTTCAACGCGGCCCTCAAAGAAGTTCGATTTGCCCACGAAGCCCGCAACATAGCGGCTTGCAGGCCGGTCATAAAGCTCCCGCGGACTGCCGATCTGCACGATCTGCCCGTCGCGCATGATGCAGATGCGGTCTGACAGCGACAGCGCCTCTTCCTGATCATGGGTCACCAGCACAAAGGTGATGCCAAGCTGGCGTTGCAGGGTCTGCAACTCGATCTGCATGTCGTGGCGCAATCCCTTGTCCAGTGCTGCCATGGGTTCATCCAGCAACAACAGCTTTGGCTCGTTCACGATGGCGCGGGCAAGAGCCACCCGCTGCTGCTGGC
>JBGSRQ010000113.1:0-10877 GCA_041737515.1 Rhodobacterales bacterium
GGCCGTCACCAGGCGAACATCATGCCCGCGCGCGGCCAGGTAAAGCGCGATCTCGCGCCCCAGCCGTTTCCCCGCGCCTGTCACCAAAGCTGTCATCAGACCACCAGAGATACCGCATATGTGACGTAGATCGCGATGAAGCCAATGCCAACCGGCCGGGTGATGTCGCGCTTCATCAGCACAAAGGGGATCAGCAGCAAGCTGGTTCCCAGCACAACCCAAAGATCGGTGCGCAGCATTTCCGGCGGCACGTCCAGCGTGCCCACCAGTGACGACACTCCAAGAATCCCGAGGATGTTGAAGATGTTGGACCCGATGACATTGCCCATCGCCACATCTGCCTGACGGCGCAAAGCGGCAGAGATTGTGGCCGCAAGCTCTGGCAATGACGTGCCGATAGCCACCAGCGTCAGCCCGATCACCGTTTCCGAGACCTGGAACGCGCGCGCAATATTCACTGCCCCGTCAACAAGGAAACTCGCGCCCAAGGGCAATCCAACAAGTCCAACTGCCAGAAAAACGATGATCTTCCACCACGGCATGGAAAGATCGGCTCCCTCCAGTTCATCCACCTTGTCGCCCGCATTATGCGCCTTTGCGGTGCGGTAACTGTCCCACAGCATCAGGCACAGGGCAGTAACAAGGATCAGACCATGCCACCACGTCAACGGCCCCAGGAAGCACAGCACGATCACCAGAAGCGTTGCCGCCATCATGGTCAAAAAGCTGCGCCGCAATTCAAGCTGGCTGGAATGGATCGTGGCAAGAAGCGCGGGAATTCCCAGCACCAGAAGGACGTTGGCGATGTTGGACCCGAACACGTTGCCCAGCGCGATGCCCGATTGCCCGCTGAGCGTTGCATTTACAGATACCAGCATTTCGGGCGCCGAGGTGCCAAACGCCACGACCGTCAGGCCCACCACAAGCGCCGGTATCCCCAGCCGCAGCGCAAGGTTCACCGCGCCCCGCACCAAAAGGTCGCCCGCGACCACCAGAAACACCAGCCCAAGGGCCACATTCAACAGATCAGCGGTCACAGATTACGCCTTCTTTTTGGGGGCAGGTGTGTCGCAACCGCACCCGTCCTTGCCAATGATGAATCCATTGCAGCGTTTGCAGGTGGCTGGTCTGTCAAGGCCCTTGGGTTTGCCCGGCAACCGCATCTTGCGCATCGGAAACCGCCACCGGCCAAAGATCGCAAGCGCGATCATCGCCACCAGAAACAGGCTGATGATCTTTACAAGCATTCAGAGCCCGAACCTTGACCACAAGACGCGGTCCTCGATCCCGGTCATGATCTGCCCGGTCAGTTGCGCGCCAAGCCGCTGGAAAAGAGACCGTTTCTGTCCGTAGGTCTGCAGGCGGACCTTGTCGCCGTAAAGCTCTTTCATCTTGGGGATCAGGTGCGCAACACCGTCGGCCAGACCCACCTCAACCGCGCCACCGCCGACCCAGATATCGGCGTTGAACAGATCTGCACCCTCGGCCAACCGCGCCCCGCGCCGTGCTTTCACATGCGTGATGAATGCGCGGTGAATTGGTTCTTGGATGGCTTTCAGGCGCGCCACATCTTCGGGCTTTTCCGGCAGGAACGGATCGGCGAGGCTTTTGGATTTTCCCGCCGTGTGCACGCGCCGCTCAATTCCCTGTTTTGCCATGAACTCGGGGAACCCGAAGCTGGAAAAGATCACCCCGATGGAGCCAACAATCGAACTGTCATCGACCCAGATCCGGTCCGCCGCGCAGGCCAGCCAATAGCCGCCCGAGGCCGCAACATCCTCGACAAAGGCATGCACCTCGATCCCCTTTTCGGCAGCCAGCCTGCGGATGCGCGCGGCAATCAGCGACGATTGAACGGGCGACCCGCCTGGCGAGTTGATCAGAAGCGCCACCGCCGCGGGTTTGCCGCGCTTGAACGCACGCTCGATCACCGGGGCCAGCCCCGCATCCGACATGCCACCCCGCGCACCCGCCGCAATCGTGCCCTGCAGGCGGATCACGGCCACGAGCGGCGGTTTCTTCAGAAAGGGGATGAGATTGCGCATGAACTGCCATGTAGAGGCTAACCCCGCGTCGAACAACCCGGCCCGCCCGGCATTTCTTGCCGCCCGCCCGCTTTCCTGCAAAGAAGGCGCATGATCGACAAGCTGGAGATGTTCATCGCCCTAGCGTCCGAACGCCACTTTGGCCGCGCGGCCGAGGTGTGCCGGGTAACGCAGCCGTCGCTGTCTTCGGCTATCAAGCAGCTAGAGGATCAGTTGGGCGTGCAACTGGTGTTTCGCGGCAGCCGGTATCAGGGGCTGACGCCCGAAGGCCAGCGCGTGCTGGATTGGGCGCGCCGCATCGTCGGTGACGCCCGCGCGATGCGTGACGAAATGCGGTCGGTCCGCTCGGGCCTGTCGGGCAATCTGCGGATCGGGGTCATTCCGACTGCCCTGCCGATGGTGGCTGATCTGACGGCCCCCTTCACAAAGCGCCACCCGAACGTGCGCGTTACCATCCTGTCACGCACATCAGCCGAAATTCTGGCCGGGATCGAACGGTTGGAACTGGACGCAGGCATCACCTATCTGGACAACGAACCACTTGGCCGGGTCGCGCAGGTGCCACTTTACACCGAGTTTTACCGACTTCTTGCCACGCCTGACATGCTGGGCGCCGACCGTGCGCAGGTGACGTGGGGCGATCTGGCGGGCGTGCCGCTGTGCCTTCTGACGGGCGACATGCAGAACCGCCGGATCGTGAACCAGCATCTTGCCGAGGCCGGGGTAAGCGTCGCGCCAACGGTCGAATCAAATTCGACCATCACGCTGATCACGCATGTGATGTCGGGCGGCTGGGCATCTATCCTGCCAAAGAAACTTGCCGATCTCTTTGCGGGGGGTGGCGGTTTGCGCGCCATTCCCATCGTCTCGCCCGAGGCGGAACATCTGGTTGGCCTGATTACCGCCCACCGTGAACCGCCAACCCCCTTGATTGCTGCCCTGCTGGAGGAAGCAGGACGGGTCGGGATGCCAAAAGTCTGATAGACTAAGCCTATTGGTCAACGGCCTTTCAATATTGATCGGTCTATCAATTTACGGCATGCTGCGGGATACCAAGCCGAGGATCCCATGCCGCAAACCCCGTCCCCCGTTGTTGCCCGAACCGATGAAATCATTGATGATTTTCTGGCGATGGAAGGGCCTTTGCTGCCGATCCTGCACGCCGTACAGGCCGAATTCGGCCATATTCCGCAAGAAACGCTGCCCGTGATCGCCAGTGCGCTGAACATCAGCAAGGCCGAGGTGCACGGGGTTGTGACCTTTTACCACGACTTTCGCGAAGAACCCGCCGGGCGGCATGTGCTGAAGCTTTGCCGGGCCGAGGCGTGTCAGGCGATGGGGTCCGACCGTGTGGCCGATCATGTCAGGGCCGCACTGGGCGTGGATTGGCATGAAACCACCCCCGACGGTGCCGTGACCCTGGAGCCGGTATTCTGCCTTGGCCTGTGCGCCTGCGGCCCCGCGGCCTTGGTTGATGGGCGCGTGGTGGGCCGGGTGGATGCTGCCCGCATCGACGCCATTCTTGAAGGTTTCGGCGCAAAGGTGACGGCATGAAAATCTATGTCCCCCTTGATGCCGCGGCCAAGGCCCTTGGCGCGGATTACGTGGCCGATGCCATCACCGCCGAGGCGAAAAAGCGCGGGCTGGATGTGACGCTGGTGCGCAACGGGTCGCGCGGGATGGTATGGCTGGAACCCCTCGTGGAAATCGAAACTCCGATGGGTCGCATGGCCTTTGGTCCGGTCTGCGCGAATGATGTGGCCGACCTGTTCGAGGGCGGCTGGCAGGATCATGCGCTGGCCCTTGGTCGCACCGATGATCTGGCGTGGATGAAGGCGCAGACGCGCCTGACCTTTGCGCGTTGCGGCGTGATCGACCCCCTGTCGCTGGACGATTACCGCGCGCATGGCGGGCTTTCCGGTCTGACCCGTGCGCTGAGAATGGAGAAGTCCGCGATCGTCGCCGAAGTAACGGAGTCCGGTCTGCGCGGGCGCGGTGGTGCCGGCTTTCCCACCGGCATAAAGTGGAAAACCGTATCCGAGGCGAGGGCCGATCAGAAATACATCGTCTGCAACGCCGATGAAGGCGACAGCGGCACCTTTGCCGACCGCATGATCATGGAAGGCGACCCCTTCACCCTGATCGAGGGGATGATCATCGCGGGCATCGCCACCGGCGCCACGCGCGGTTATGTCTACCTGCGTTCAGAGTATCCCGACGCGATTGCGGTAATGACCGACGCCGTGGCGATTGCCCGGAGCGAGGGCGTTTTGGGCGCTTCGGTGCTGGGGTCGGGCCATCGGTTCGACATGGAGATCCGCACGGGTGCCGGGGCCTATGTCTGCGGCGAGGAAACCAGCCTTCTGAACAGCCTTGAGGGCAAGCGCGGCGTTGTGCGCGCCAAACCGCCGCTGCCGGCGCTGGAAGGGTTTCTGGGCAAGCCCACGGTGGTGAACAACGTGATCAGCCTTGCCACCATTCCGGTGATCTTTGAACGCGGAGCGGCGTTTTACAAAGACTTTGGTCTTGGCCGGTCACGCGGCACGATCCCGTTGCAGATTGCAGGCAACGTCAAACACGGCGGGCTGTACGAAATTGCTTTTGGCCTGACATTGGGAGAGATTGTCGATCAGATAGCGGGCGGCACCGCGACCGGCCGCCCGGTCAAGGCGGTGCAGGTCGGCGGACCCTTGGGCGCGTATTTCCCCCGGTCGATGTTCACCACCCCCTTCGGATACGAGGAATTCGCGGGCGCGGATGGCCTTGTCGGTCACGCGGGCATCGTGATTTTCGACGACAGCGCCGACATGCTGGCACAAGCGCGCTTTGCGATGGAGTTCTGCGCCATTGAATCCTGCGGCAAATGCACCCCCTGTCGCATCGGGGCCGTGCGCGGCGTGGAAACCGTGGACCGGATTGCCAAGGGCGACGCCTCGGCCATACCGCTGCTGACCGACCTTTGCGCCACGATGAAATCCGGGTCGCTCTGCGCGCTTGGCGGCTTCACTCCCTATCCGGTGATGTCGGCCCTGACCCATTTCCCCGATGACTTCGCCCCGATGAAAGAGGCCGCCGAATGAAAGACTTCATCATCCCCGACCGCGATTTCGGCACCCCAGCGGCGAAATCGAAAACCATGGTCACGCTGACCATCGACGGCTTTGACATCACCGTGCCCGAGGGCACGTCGATCATGCGCGCGGCGGCAGAGATTGGCATTTCGGTGCCGAAACTTTGCGCCACCGACAGTGTGGATGCCTTCGGGTCGTGCCGGTTGTGTCTGGTAGAGATCGAGGGGCGCAACGGCACCCCCGCAAGCTGCACGACGCCGGTTGCTCCGGGGTTGAAGGTCCACACCCAGAACGCCAAGCTGAAACAACTGCGCCGTGGCGTGATGGAGCTTTACATCAGCGACCACCCTCTGGATTGCCTGACCTGTTCGGCCAATGGTGACTGCGAATTGCAGGATATGGCGGGTGCTGTCGGTCTGCGTGATGTGCGGTATGACGCTGTGGATACCCATTTCCGCGCCAAGAACACCTCGGGCGAGAAAAATCCGCAGTGGATCGCAAAAGACGATTCCAACCCCTATTTCAGCTATGACCCCGCCAAATGCATCGTGTGCAGCCGCTGCGTGCGCGCCTGCGAAGAAGTGCAGGGCACCTTCGCGCTGACGATTCAAGGCCGGGGGTTTGACAGCCGCGTGTCGTTCGGTGCGAAAACCGACAATGCGATGGCGTCTGATTGTGTATCGTGCGGCGCATGCGTGCAGGCCTGTCCGACCGCGACCTTGCAGGAAAAGTCGATCATCGAGATCGGCACCCCCGAACGGTCAGTCATCACAACCTGCGCCTATTGCGGCGTCGGTTGCAGCTTCAAGGCCGAAATGCGCGGCGACGAACTGGTGCGCATGACACCCTACAAGAACGGCAAGGCCAACCGGGGCCATTCCTGCGTAAAGGGTCGGTTCGCCTATGTCTATGCCACGCACCGCGACCGCATCCTGAACCCGATGATCCGCGATGAGATCACCGATCATTGGCGCGAAGTGTCCTGGGCCGAGGCGATGGCGTTCTCCGCCGCCAAAATGCGCGGGATCCAAGAGAAATACGGGCGGGAATCGGTCGGCGTGATAACCTCTAGCCGCTGCACCAACGAGGAAAGCTATCTGGTTCAGAAACTGACCCGCGCCGTATTCATGAACAACAATACCGACACCTGCGCCCGCGTCTGCCACTCGCCCACCGGCTATGGCTTGGGCCAGACCTTCGGCACCTCGGCCGGCACGCAGGATTTCGACTCCGTCGAACATGCGGACGTGGTTATCGTCATTGGTGCGAACCCGACCGATGGGCATCCGGTCTTTGCCAGCCGCCTGAAAAAGCGTCTGCGCAAGGGGGCCAAGCTGATCGTGATTGACCCGCGCCGGATTGATCTGGTGAAAAGCCCGCATATCAAGGCCGCCCACCACCTGCCGCTTCGCCCCGGCACCAACGTGGCGGTGGTCAGTGCGCTGTCACATGTGATCGTGACCGAAGGGCTGATGGACGAAGACTTCATCCGCACCCGCTGCGACTGGGACGAATTTCAGGATTACGCCGAATTCATCGCGGCACCGAACCATTCGCCCGAGGCGACCGAACTCTTGACCGGTGTGCCTGCGGCGGAACTGCGCGCGGCGGCCCGACTGTTTGCCAAGGGTGGCAACGGCGCAATCTACTACGGTCTGGGTGTGACCGAACATTCCCAAGGCTCCACCACTGTGATCGGCATCGCGAACCTTGCCATGCTGACCGGCAATATCGGGCGGCCCGGTGTGGGTGTGAACCCGCTGCGCGGCCAGAACAACGTGCAGGGGTCTTGCGACATGGGGTCGTTCCCGCACGAACTTCCCGGCTATCGCCATGTGAAGAACGACGAAGTGCGCGCGATCTTTGAAAAGGCCTGGGGAGTTACCATCGACAATGAGCCCGGCCTTCGCATCCCCAACATGCTGGATGCGGCGGTCGAGGGCACTTTCAAGGGGCTTTATTGCCAGGGCGAAGACATCCTGCAATCTGACCCCGACACCAAACACGTCGCCGCTGGTCTTGCCGCGATGGACTGCGTGATCGTGCATGACCTGTTCCTGAACGAGACGGCCAATTATGCGCATGTCTTCCTGCCCGGTTCGACTTTTCTGGAAAAAGACGGCACCTTCACCAACGCCGAACGCCGCATCAACCGCGTGCGCAAGGTGATGGCCCCCAAGAATGGCTACGGCGACTGGGAAGTGACCCAAATGCTGGCCAATGCGATCCTGAAAGGCACCGGCATGCCGGAATGGACCTACACCCACCCCAGCCAGATCATGGACGAAATTGCCATGACCACGCCGTCTTTCGCCGGGGTGACTTACGAAAAGCTGGAAACCATGGGCTCGGTCCAGTGGCCCTGCAATGAAAAGGCCCCCGAGGGCACGCCCCTGATGCACATCGACGGGTTCGTGCGCGGCAAGGGGCGGTTCATTCGCACCGAATATGTGGCGACGGATGAGAAAACCGGGCCGCGCTTCCCGCTGCTTTTGACGACCGGGCGGATCCTGTCGCAATACAACGTCGGCGCACAGACGCGGCGCACGGCGAACGTGATCTGGCACGATCAGGATGTGCTGGAAATCCATCCGCATGATGCCGAGGTGCGCGGCGTGAAGGATGGCGATCTGATCAAACTTGCGTCACGGTCGGGCGAAACCTCGCTGCGGGCCAAAATCACCGACCGGGTGTCGCCGGGGGTGGTTTATACCACCTTCCACCACCCCGACACGCAGGCCAATGTGATCACCACCGATTTTACCGACTGGGCCACGAACTGCCCGGAATACAAGGTCACGGCCGTTCAGGTCAGCCCGTCGAACGGCCCGACCGAATGGCAGGAAGAGTACAACGCACAGGCCGAAATGTCGCGCCGCATCCTGCCCGCTGCAGAATGATGCAGACCGCCCGCCCTCTGTCCGCCCTTGGCTTTGGGGTTGGACGCATTGGTTCGGTATTGCGTGTTTTGCCCGATGAGGTGGCGATTGCGCTGTCATACAACGGCACGACGCAGGCCGTGATGATGGCAACGCCTGCTGATCTGGACGATTTCGCGCGCGGGTTTTCGTTGACCGAAGGGCTGGCCTCGAGCGATGAGATTGAAAGCATGACGCCGGTCGAAACCGACCGGGGGATTGATCTGCAAATCTGGGTCAGCGACGCCGCCGAAGCGCGGCTTGCCACCCGCCGCCGCACGATGGCGGGTCCGGTGGGTTGTGGGCTATGCGGGATTGACAGCCTGACCGAGGCGATGCGCACGCCCCCTGTGGTTGCCTCGTCGCTTATGTTTTCGGCAGACGACATCATGCAGGCTGTGGCGGATCTTACCGCCCACCAGCCGCTGCACGACCAGACCCACGCGGTGCATGCCGCTGCGTTCTGGACGCCCGACACAGGCATAACCGCCGCGCGCGAAGATGTCGGTCGGCACAATGCGCTGGACAAACTGGCAGGGGCGGTATCGCGCACTCCCGGTTTGGCGGCAACGGGCGCGGTGATCCTGACCAGCCGTGTTTCCATCGACATGGTGCAGAAATGTGCAGCCCTGGGCGCGCCGGTTCTGATTGCCGTATCCTCGCCCACCGCCGCCGCCGTGAACATGGCCGATGCGGCGGGGCTGACCCTTGTGGCCCTTGCCCGACCCGACAGATTTCAGGTTTTCACCCATTCTTCCCGCATTGCCGAGCAAAGGTCCGCCCATGTCGCCTGACAAACTGATCCATATGGCAAACCAGATTGCCATCTTCATGGAATCCAAGCCCCATGACGAGGGGTTGACGCTGATGGCCAGCCACATAAACGATTTCTGGGAGCCCCGGATGCGGCGGCAGTTTCTTGAAATCGTCGACGCCGGGGGCACCGGACTGCGCCCCTTGGTGATGGAGGCCGCTCCGGCCATTCGTCGCCCCAAAGCAGCCTGATACAGCAACGCCCGCATCCCTGCCCGGCACAACGCGCCAAGCCTGAAAACCGGATCGGATCGCTTTCTTTCCAACGATCAATCTGCTAAAGATTCGGCGCTGGGCGGGGGCCTGCGCGACAGAACCGATCAAGGACACCCGGCATCCGGGCTTCCTGAATCGCGGCTGATCACAGGTCTTCCAGTGGGGTGAACTGCAAGCTGGCAGCGCTCGGGCAACGCCCGGACCTGTTGCGGGGGCCCGGAAAGCATCTTGACCATATTTTTGCCAAGGCATTGTTTACTTACGGTATTTTGCATCATGGAACAGCGCACATGATCCGGTTGACCGCCGGAAGAGGTGATGCGCCGCGCCGGGCGTTCCGGCTGGCTTCGGTCTTGCGACCCCAGCCAGAAAGGCGCAGCGCTTTGCCCGACGCTGACTCCATTGCGGGGACGGAGACGGCGGCGGTGACCAACATTTTCTGCACCCCACCGCTAAATCGCAATTGGGATGCGCTGCGCCCCGTCACGCTAAGCGAGGATGTGCTTTTGGGCTACGGCATTTTCCTGAATGCCGCGTCGCATGCGGCAACCGCCAGCTTTGACATCCTGCGCACGCGGGTGTTTCGGATCATGCAGGAAAAAGGCTGGAAACGGCTGGGCGTGACCGCCTGCACTGCGCGTTGTGGCACGTCTTTCGTGGCGGCCAATCTGGCACTGGCCTGCGCGCGGCGGACTGACCGGCGCACCGTGCTTTTGGACCTTGTGCTGTCCGCCCCGACCCTGCACCGCCTTTTGGGGATCAACCCGACCGAGGGTCTGAACGATTGTCTTTCCGGCGATCTGCCGCCGGAAGCGGCGCTTGTCCGGGTGGGTCATACACTGGCTCTGGGTCTGAATACCCATGCAGCGCCGCTGTCGGCCGAATTTCTGCAGGCCGATGCAACGGCACGGGCGCTGGACCGGATTGCCCGGCATCTGCGCCCGGATCTGGTGATCTGTGATCTGCCCCCGGCGCTGTTGCGCGATGATGCCATCGCCATGGCGCCGCAACTGGATGCTGTCATGATTGTCGCCGACGGCACACAAAGCACGGCAGACGCACTGCGCCGGGCGGTGCGGGTGTTTGATGGTGGTCTGCCCGTTCTGGGCGTGGTTCTGAACCGTGCAGGTGGGGAATGACAGGTTGGGCCAACATCACCGCGCTGGTTGGTCGGCGCTGGCGTCTGATCGGGCTGGTTCTGGCCACGGGCCTGGCGCTGAGCCTGCCGGCCGTGCTGCGACAGACCCCGCTCTATGAAGCCAATGCCACGGTCGAGGTTGTGTCTCGGCCTGCGGCAGGTGGTGCTGCAGAGATGCTGCAGGTGCTGCAGCTTCGCCTGACCACCCGTGCGCCCTTGCTTGAGATGATCGACCGGCATGGATTGTTTTCCGATCAGCCCGGCCTGCCAGTCAGCGCCAAGGTCGAGGATTTGCGGCGCGCCATCCGGTTCCAGACGGTGAACCTGCCAGCCCCGGAACGTGGCGATACCACCGGCGCGGCAGTGCTTCACATCCGGGTGCGGCTGGGCGATGCCGAACAGGCGGCGCGGGTGGCCAATGATCTGTCGCAAAGCCTGCTGGATCAGGCGTCCGTAATGGCGCGGGGGCCGGAGGGCGGCGATATCGCGTCTCAGGGCTTTGGCTGGACCAGCACCCACGAAACCGGCGTTGGCGATCATACGATCACCAGCGGTATCGAGGGTTCATGGACCCCCACCCCGATCCAGTGGGACATGACCTATTTCGACATGCTGCTCGACCATGAATATGAACTGGTGAAGAGCCCGGCGGGTGCCAAGCAGTGGCAACCGGTCG
>JBGSRQ010000129.1:0-7949 GCA_041737515.1 Rhodobacterales bacterium
TGGTCGATGTTCACACCAAGACGCAGTTTTTCCATGCCTGCCATGCCGCACCTTCTTGCTTTGACCCCTACGCCGGGTATCTAGGATGGATTGCCGCCGATGTCATCCGCTGCCTTTGCCTTGGCCAATTTTGCCGCACGCAGCTTGGCAAATCGTTCGGCCAGTCGCTTGGACCGGATGGACTTGTAGGCCGCAATCAGCGGCAGACTCAGATAATAACCGATGAGCCCCGCAATGATGCCGGGGCCGATCCCGCCGATCGTGTACGGCAGGTAGAGCCCGAAGAAGAAGCGGTGCAGTTTGCTCCAGTGAGCGACATCGTCGGTAAAGATCGCACGGATATTGTGCCAGACCTCCCCTCCCGCTTGCGAGAACGCACCCAGAATCTGACTGGGCTCCACCCCGTTGTGTGTGCCCAGCATCCAGTTGCCCAGTTCCAGCGACAATACAGCGATGAACGGGAAGGTCAGCGGATTGCCAAGAAATGTCGCCAGCAATCCCGCCAGTATGTTGCCCCGCAGCACATAGGACACCAGTGCCGCCGCCAGAAAGTGAAAGCCGAAAAACGGCGTGAACGATACGAATATCCCGGCAAAGATGCCCCTTGCGATGCGGTGCGGCGCATCGGGCAAGCGGGTCAGACGGTGCTTTACATACCACGCAGCGCGCCCCCATCCGCCTTTCGGATAGATCGACGACCCGATGACCTGCAGAACAGAGCGTTTTTCGCGTCGCTTGAAAACCACGGCTACTTTCCCGCCCCTTCGGGCTTTTTGCTCAGATCCCGGTGACGGGAAATCTGGGCGACATCGGTTTCCGCTTCCAGCGCGGTCATGATCGTGTGGACATGCTCCAGATCACGCAGGTCTACGTCAACAACAAGGCGATAAAAGTCCGGTTTTCTGTCAACAAATGTCAGATCCGAAATATTTGCCTTCTGTTCGCCGATCAGGGTGCAGATCCTGCCCAGCACACCTGCGTCATTTGAAATGGTAAGATCAAACGTGACGCCGTGCACTGCGGCATGACGGCCCGCGTGCCAGTGCAGATCGACCCAGCGCGCCGGTTGTTCCTCGAATTCCGCAAGCACCGGGCAGTCGATGGCGTGGATCACGACACCCTGCCCGCGATAGGTGATCCCCACGATCCGCTCGCCCGGAACGGGCTGACAGCATTGCGCCCGGCGGAAAGACTGGTCGGCGGCCAGACCAACGACCGGTCGGTGTGCGTCAACTTCGTCGGCCGGTCCACGCACAAGTTCGGGATATAGCGCCTCGACCACTTTTCGCGCCGCAAGTTCGGCACTGCCCAGCCGCGCCAGAAGGTCGCTTTCGTCCGCGACCCCCAAAGTTCTGGCGGCCGTGCGCAACGCCTTTTCACTGTACTTCTTTCCGACATGTTCAAACGCCGCACGCGCAAGTTCGGCACCCAGCTTGACGAAGCGGCTCTTGTCTTCTTCGCGCAGCGAGCGCCGAATTGCAGCCTTGGCACGGCCCGTCGTCACGATATCAATCCAGCTTGCCTGTGGCATCTGGCCTTCGGCCGTGATGATCTCGATCGACTGGCCGTTCTTGAGCCGGGTCCAAAGCGGCACGCGGATGCCGTCGATCTTGGCCGAAACGCACGAATTGCCGATCCGCGTGTGAATCGCGTAGGCATAATCCAGTGGTGTCGCACCGCGCGGAAGCTGGATCACGTCACCCTTCGGAGTAAAGCAGAACACCTGGTCGATGTACATTTCCAGCTTCACGTTTTCCATGAATTCGTCGTTGTCGCCCTCGTCCAGACTTTGCGTCAGACCCGCAATCCATTTGACCGGATCAACGGCGAAGGGGTTCTGGACCCGCTCTCCCTCGCGGTAGGACCAGTGCGCGGCGACCCCCGCCTCGGCGACCTCGTGCATCTGGCGGGTGCGGACCTGGACCTCCACCCGCTTGCCGTCGCGGCCCGACACGGTGGTATGGATAGAGCGGTAGCCGTTCGATTTGGGCTGGCTGATGTAATCCTTGAATCGTCCCGGCACAGCCCGCCAGCGTTGGTGAATGACCCCAAGAATGCGGTAACAATCCTGTTCGCGGGCGCAGATGACACGAAACCCGTAGATGTCGGACAGACGCGAAAAGGCCAGATCCTTTTCCTGCATCTTGCGCCAGACCGAATAGGGTTTCTTCGCACGGCCATACACATCGGCGTCAATCTGTGCCTTTTCCAACTCGTTGCGGATGTCGGCGGTGATCTTGTGAACCACGTCCCCCGCCTCGCGCTGCAAGGTGATGAAGCGGCGGATGATCGAATTGCGCGCCTCGGGGTTCAGCACGCGGAACGAAAGATCCTCCAGTTCCTCGCGCATCCACTGCATGCCCATCCGGCCCGCCAGAGGCGCAAAAATCTCCATCGTCTCGCGGGCTTTCTGGGCCTGCTTTTCGGGGCGCATGCTTTTGATCGTGCGCATGTTGTGCAGGCGGTCGGCCAGCTTGACCAGAATCACCCGCAGGTCTTTCGACATCGCGATAAAGAGCTTGCGGAAGTTTTCGGCCTGCTTTGATTCGGCCGAGGAAAGCTGCAGGTTGGTCAGCTTGGTCACACCATCAACCAGTTCGGCGACCTCTTCACCGAATAGCCGGGTCACTTCTGAATAAGTAGATTTGGTGTCTTCAATCGTGTCGTGCAACAACGCCGTTATGATCGTTGCATCGTCCAGCCGCTGCTCGGTCAGAATGGCTGCCACGGCAACCGGATGTGTGAAATACGGCTCGCCCGAATGACGCATCTGCCCGTCGTGCATCTTCATGCCATAGGCATAAGCTGTGCGAATCTTTTCGGCATCACTGCGGGGATTGTAGTTGCGAACCAGGGCGATCAGGTCTTCGACGTCTATCATCTCCGGACCACCCCGATCCGCTTTCTTTTCAGTGGGTTGGGCGTCAGTTGTCGCCTTGCGCTTCCATCAGCATACGCAGCATACGCTCTTCGGACATGTCATCGACCATCGGGCGATCACCGTCAGCACCCATCAGAAGCGACATCTGGTCTTCTTCGGGTTCGTCAATCTCGATCTGGGTCTGATGGCTTTCGATCATGCGTTCGCGCAAGGCATCGGCACCTTGAGTTTCATCGGCAATTTCGCGCAAGCTGACGACCGGGTTCTTGTCGTTGTCGCGGTCAACCGTGGCGGCAGAGCCTGCCGTGATCTCGCGTGCGCGGTGCGCGGCCAGCATCACCAGTTCGAACCGGTTCGGGACCTTGTCAACGCAATCTTCAACCGTCACGCGGGCCATGAGATACTCCATTCAGGGTTTGGGGCATTGAAGCGTCTATGTAAGGGGCGCGTCCCTGCTTTACAAGCGTGAAAGCCATCGCTCCAGCGGCACGATCGCATCCCTATCGGACTGCGGCAAGGCGGCCAGCATCTGCGCCACACTCAGGCCCAGAACCGGGTGACGCCACTCCGGCACGATCCCGGCAAGAGGCACCAGAACAAAGGCCCGGTCCTGCATCCGGGGATGCGGCAGAATCAGGCGGTCCGGGGCGACGATGGCCTGCTCGTCAGGCGGCAGAAGACGCCAGATGGTTTGCGTGGCCGAGTCGGGCACAACGGCATCCTCAACGGCGATCAGATCAAGATCCAGCGTCCGCTTTCCCCATCGGACCGTGCGCCTTCGCCCCAGTTCCTTTTCAATTTCATGCAATACTTGCAGAAATGACGTAGGGTCATAATCAGCGCCAATATTCACAACCGCGGCCGCGTTTACAAAATCGGGTCCGGCACCCTTCGGAAAACAGGGTGTTTGGAAAAACTGGCTGACCCGAACGATTTCAAAGCCTTCCTCGGCCAGCCGTGCCAACGCCGCATGCAGGGTCGCGCTGATCGAAAGATTCTGATGTGGCGTATTTGCGCCGAGGGCAATCAGGGCCAGCTTTTCACGTTTCAACACGAATGCTACACTTTCATGAAGTTCGCCTTGCGGGGGCAAGCGCGTAACTGCTAATTGCGGCGCGCGGCATTTGGAATTCCAGATTATTTCACCACTCATTGGAACTCTTCTGCCGTATTATTTCGAGGGGACGATCAAGATGTTTTACAAGGACGAACGGCTTGCGCTGTTCATTGATGGATCGAATCTGTATGCGGCCGCCAAGGCGCTTGGGTTTGACATCGACTACAAACTGCTTCGAACCGAGTTCATGCGCCGTGGCAAGCTGCTGCGCGCGTTCTACTATACCGCCCTGCTGGAAAACGACGAATACTCGCCGATCCGCCCGCTGGTCGACTGGCTTCACTACAACGGCTTTTCCATGGTCACCAAGACGGCCAAGGAATACACCGACAGCCAGGGCCGCCGGAAGGTGAAGGGCAACATGGATATCGAGTTGACCGTGAACGCGATGGAACTTGCGCCGCGGGTCGATCACATCGTGCTGTTTTCGGGCGATGGCGATTTCCGCCCGCTGGTGGAAAGCCTGCAACGTCAGGGCGTGCGGGTTTCGGTCGTGTCGACGATCCGCAGCCAACCGCCGATGATCGCGGACGAACTGCGCCGTCAGGCCGACAATTTCATCGAACTGGATGAATTGCGCGACGTGATTGGCCGCCCGCCGCGCGAGCCGCGCCTGGAGCGCGACGAAATCGTCGAGACCGTAAAGTAACGAGTTCGGGCGCGGCGTCAGGTCGCGCCCTTTCTTTCGACCGCCTCGGGGCTGGACCCCGGCCGCGCTTGGCTTTACCTCTGAGGTGTGAAACCCCGAGGCAAAATGGCAAATCCACCCCTCACCTTGTATCTGGCCGCACCGCGCGGATTTTGCGCAGGCGTGGACCGTGCGATCAAGATCGTCGAGATGGCGCTGCAGAAATGGGGCGCGCCCGTCTTTGTGCGACACGAAATCGTGCACAACAAATTCGTGGTCGACGGCCTGCGCGCCAAGGGTGCGGTGTTTGTCGAAGAGCTGGATGATGTGCCTGCCGACCGCCCGGTGATCTTTTCTGCCCACGGCGTGCCCAAGGCGGTGCCCGCCGAGGCCGCTCGGCGCGAGATGATCTTTGTCGATGCCACCTGTCCGCTTGTCAGCAAGGTCCATATCGAGGCCGAACGGCACTTCGAGAACGGCCTTCAGATGGTGATGATCGGCCACGCGGGCCACCCCGAAACGATCGGCACGATGGGTCAATTGCCCGACGGCGAAGTGTTGCTGGTGGAAACCGAAGCCGATGTGGCGCGCCTTGCGGTGCGCGACGCGAAACGCCTCGCCTTCATCACCCAGACCACACTTTCGGTCGATGATACAGCGGGCATCGTGGCTGCGCTGCAGGCGCGCTTTCCCGCCATTATCGGCCCGCACAAGGAAGACATCTGCTACGCCACCACCAACCGTCAGGCCGCGGTCAAGGCCATTGCCGCACGGATTGACGCGCTTCTGGTGATCGGTGCGCCGAATTCGTCAAACTCGCTGCGGCTGGTCGAGGTCGGGCGCAGCGCGGGTTGCGACTATGCGCAACTGGTGCAGCGTGCAAAGGACATCGACTGGCGCGCGCTGGCGGGCATCCGGTCGGTTGGCATCACGGCGGGTGCGTCTGCCCCCGAAGTGCTGGTGAACGAGGTGATCGACGCCTTCCGCGCCCGCTTTGAGACCACGGTCGAACTGGTGGAAACCGCCGTTGAAACGGTGGAATTCAAGGTTCCCCGCGTGCTGCGCGAACCAGCATGACCGCCATTCCACGCTCGGCCCTGATCCTAGGCGCGGCCGGGGTGCTGCCGTTCATATGGGGGGCGGCGACGATTGCCCTTCCGACGCTGTCCGACTGGACCATTGCCACCATCGGCCCGCGCTTTGTCGGCCCCTATGTCAGCCTGGCATATGGCACCGTGATCCTTTCGTTCATGTCGGGCACGCTTTGGGGTTTTGCGGCCCGCGCACGCGGGGCAGAAGCGACGATTGGTTATGCCTTGTCCGTTTTGCCTGCCCTCTGGGCGTTCTTCTTTGTCGGCAATGGCCCGGTGACGGCGGCCTTCGCGTTGGTACTTGGCTTTGCGGGTCTTCTGGTCCTGGATTACTATTTCGCCTGGCGCGGGTTGGCTCCGAAATGGTGGATGCAGTTGCGGGTGATGCTGTCGGTGCCCGTGATATTGTGTCTTGCCTTGATCATTCTGACCTGAAAGCGCACCATGCCCGACCTTTTCGCCTATACCGACGGGGCATGCTCTGGAAATCCCGGCCCGGGTGGCTGGGGCGTTCTGATGCTGGCACGCGACGGTGCGCAGATCGTCAAGGAACGCACCCTGCAAGGTGGCGAGGCGCAGACCACCAACAACCGGATGGAACTGATGGCCGCAATTTCCGCACTGGAGGCGCTGCACCGGCCCAGCGAGATCACCATCGTGACCGACAGTGCCTATGTAAAGAACGGCATCACCGAATGGATGACCGCGTGGAAGCGCCGGGGCTGGCGCACCGCTGGCGGCCCGCCTGTCAAGAATGCGGATCTTTGGCAACGTCTGGATGCCGCGCGGCTCGCGCACAAGGTTGAATGGCGCTGGATCAAGGGCCATGCCGGGCATGCCGAGAATGAGCGTGCCGATGAACTGGCCCGCGCCGGAATGGCGCCGTTCAAACAAGCGGCTGCTGGTCAGGGCTTTACATGAACGACCGTTCGGTTACGCTTGCCACATGCCGCGCATCAAACTGATCTCCGACGACCAGATTTTCAGGTCCATCTGTCATCTGCTGATCATCGGTGGCGACAAAGCCGTTTCTTTTGCCTCGGTCGCGCGCGCAACAGGGCTGGCGCAGGCAACGCTTGCTCAACGCTTCGGCACCCGTGACGGAATGGTTTTCGCGGCACTTGAGGCGGAATGGACGCAACTCTACGTCCGCGTCCTGACTGCCGGCCAGGCCGCACCGCAATCGACCAAGGGTGCGCTGACATTTCTGAAAGCGCTGGATGGTGATGCCCCGGACGGCGCAATTCTTGCTGCCACATCCCGAGATGCCCGTCTGCGCGAAAAGGCAATCGTATGGCGCAATGCGGTTGAATCGGGACTGGCCGAGAGACTGGGTGGCGGACCCAAGGCACAGGACGCCGCGTCGGGTTTGTTCGTTGTCTGGCAGGGCCAGCACGTGTGGACAAAAGCAGGCGGCAATCGCAGCAAGCTGAAAGACCTTGTGAAACGGTTCACCGACTAGGCTCAGGTCAGCCGGTCCGGCAGGGTCATGCCCCGCAACACCTCGTCCGCCGGGGCGGCACGCTTGCCTTCCCGCTGAACCTGCGTCACTTGCACAGCCCCCGTGCCACAGGCAATGACGAACCCGCCCAGAACCTTGCCCGGTGCGCCCTGACCTTCGGCAAGGGCGGATCGCAGCAACTTCACCCGTTCCCCCGAAATCTCGCACCATGCTCCCGGAAAAGGCGATAGTCCCCGGATCAGCCGATCCACCTCGATTGCGGGTCGATGCCAGTCAATCCGGGCTTCGGATTTGTCGATCTTGGTGGCATAGGTCACGCCTTCGGCCGGCTGAACCACCGGCTTCAGGTCGGGCAGTCGGTCCAGTGCCTCAAGAATTGCGCCGGCTCCCATCTGCGCCAGCCGGTCGTGCAGATCCTGCGTCGTTTCAGTCACTTCAATCGGCGTCGCCTTGCGCAAAAGCACCGGCCCGGTATCAAGCCCCGCCTCCATCTGCATGATGCAAATACCGGTTTCTGGGTCCCCCGCCATGACGGCCCGGTGGATCGGCGCCGCCCCCCGCCAGCGCGGCAAAAGCGAGGCATGGATGTTCAGACAACCGTGGCGCGGCGCGTCCAGAACCACTTGCGGCAGGATCAGGCCATAGGCCACAACCACAGCAATATCTGCGTTCAAAGCCGCAAATTCCGCCTGCGCTGCCGCGTCGCGCAAATGGGCCGGGTGGCGCACCGGCAGACCCAACGCCTCGGCCCGCGCCTGCACCGGGCTGGC
>JBGSRQ010000144.1:0-2936 GCA_041737515.1 Rhodobacterales bacterium
CGTGATCTCGGCCCGCGGGCTGGAGGGTGGCGGGATCTATGCCGTGTCGCGCGCCTTGCGCGACGGGGCGGCGTTGCGGATTGATCTGATGCCAGATGTTGACGGCGCTTTGCTGTCAACCCGGCTGGCGGCGATGCGCAAGGGCGAATCGCTGGCGAACCGGTTGCGCAAGCTGGGGCTTTCCGCCCCTGCCGCCGCATTGGTCATGGAGTTCGGGCGCAATCTTGATCCGGCGCGCGCGATCAAGGCCCTTGATGTGCCCCTGACCGGCCCCCGCCCGATGGACGAGGCGGTTTCCGTTGCGGGCGGCATCATGCAAAGCGCGGTGACCGCGGATCTTCAGTTGCGCGCAATCCCAAACACATTCGCGTGCGGTGAAATGCTGGATTGGGAGGCGCCGACCGGCGGCTACCTGCTAACGGCTTGCTGGGCCACAGGTTTTCGTGCGGGCACCGCTGCCGCACGCACCTGAACCGGGTGGAACCCATGCCGGGTTTCCGCGTTGTTATCCCATAACACCGCTACGATTTTGCCTAGCGGCGCGCCGTGGCCCATGTTCGGGGTCAGACGAACCCACTTCATCCCGAAAGGATTACGCACATGCTGCCCAACGTGAAAACCTTCGCCATCACTGCCGTGACCGCGCTCAGTCTTGCCCTGGCCACCGCCACGCCCAGCCACGCCTTGGGCAAGAACGAGCGCAAGTTCCTGCAAGGTGTCGCAGCCGCCGTTGTGGTTGGTGCCATCGTGAACGACGTGAAGAAAAAGAACCGCCGGCAAGCGCAGACGTATTATGCACCGCAGCAGCAGTATTACGTTGCTCCGAAGCCGCAATACTATGCCCCGCAGAAGCGCTATGTTGCGCCGACCCGCAGCTATTACCAGGAACCGACACGCCGCGTGTATCGTCAGGCCCCGACCTATTACCAGAGCAGCGTCTACAACACACCCGCTGCAGTGGCCTTCAACGCCTACGGCCGGTCCGAACGCCTGGCCATCCAGCGCAACCTTGCCGCGCAGGGGTTGTATCGCAGCGGAATTGACGGCTCATTTGGCCCCGGCACCTATGCGGCGATCGAAGCTTATGCCCGCGCAATTGGTGCCAGCCGCCAGCTTTCGTCGCGCGACGGAGCCTTCGGTGTGTATGACGCCCTGATTTACTGAGCGGCCTGATCGGCTGCGAAAGCGGGGCAGGGGCAACCTTGCCCCGCTTTCATTTGCCGCCCCCCGCCGTTTCCGAGCCCTCGCGCGTCAGATAATAGGCCGCAAGAATGGGCAGGAAGGTGACGCAAAAGACCACGATCGCCACCACATTCGTGACCGGGCGCTGGCGTGGTCGCACAAGTTCGGTCAGCATCCAGATCGGCAGCGTGCTTTGCTGACCTGCGGTAAAGGTGGTGACAATCACTTCGTCAAACGACAGCGCGAAGGCCAACATTCCCCCTGCCAGCAGCGCCGAGCCAAGGTTCGGCAGCAGGATATACCGCAGCGTCTGAAAGGCGTTCGCACCCAGATCGGCCGAGGCTTCCGACAGCGATCCCGACAGCCTGCGCATCCGCGCGACGGCGTTGTTGTAGACGATGACAATGCAGAAGGTCGCGTGGCCCAGGATGATCGTCCAGGTGCTGAACGGGATGTCCAGCACCGCAAAAGCAGACCGCAGCGACATGCCGGTAATCACGCCGGGCAGCGCGATGGGAAGGATGATCAGAAGGCTGATCTGTTCGCGCCCGAAAAATCGTGTCCGGCTCATCGCAGCAGAGACGAGGGAACCGAGGATCAGCGCAAGTGCGGTCGAAATGGTGGCCACCCGCAGCGACAGGTAAAGCGGTGGCCAGATGTCGGCGCGGTTCCAGGCCACGGCAAACCATTGCGTGGTCAGACCGGGGGGCGGGAACTGATAGGTCTTTTCCTCGGTCGTGAAGGCGTAAAGGAAGATCAGCAGGATCGGCAGATGCAGAAATGCAAGCCCCGCAAAGGCTGCGACCTTCAGCGACAGGGGCGAGGTGTCAGAGCGCATCGAACGCCCCCGCACGTTTGGCAAGAGACAGGTAGATCACCATGATCACGATCGGCACCACCGCAAAGGCCGCCGCCAGCGGCAGGTTACCGGCAGTGCCTTGGAACTGATACACCGCCATGCCGATGAAATTGGCCGAGGTGCCGACAATCTGCGGAATGATGTAATCACCCATCGTCAGCGAAAAGGTAAAGATCGACCCCGCGATGATGCCGGGCAGCGCCAGCGGCACGATCACCGTGCGGAACGTCTGCGCGCGCGATGCGCCAAGGTCGGACGCGGCCTCGATCATCGAATTCGGCACCCGCTCCAGTGCGGCCTGCAGCGGCAGGATCATGTAGGGCAGCCAGACATAAAGGAACACAAGGAACGTCCCGATATACGAGGTGGACAGCGAATTGCCCCCGACCCCCGGCAAGGCGAGGGCAGCGTTCAGAACGAAAGACGTGTGGGTGGCTTCGGCAGCCCAGGTCACGATGCCTTCCTTGGCAAGGATGAGCTTCCAGGCATAGACCTTGACCAGATACGACGACCACAAGGGCAGCATGACGCCCAGATAGAACACCGCCTTCCAGCGCCCCCGCGCGTAGCGGGCGGCGAAATAGGCGATCGGAAAGGCAAGGGCAACCGAGGCGAGGGTAACCGCCGCCGCCATGACAAGCGTGCGCACGATGATGTCGAAATTCGACGGGCGCAGCAGCTCGGCGTAGGTTTTCAGCGTGGGTTCGGTGACGATCAGGCCAGAGAATTCGTCGATGGAATAGAAGCTTTGCAACAGCAGGGCTGCCAGCGCGCCAAGGTAGACGACCCCCAGCCAGATCAGCGGGGGGGCGATCAGAAGCGCGGTCAGAAGGCGCGGATTGCGCCAGAATATGCCGGTCAGCCGGTCGCCCACGCTCCGCACGGGCAGGATGGC
>JBGSRQ010000190.1:0-1869 GCA_041737515.1 Rhodobacterales bacterium
CGCCTTCGGCCCCCATGCCCGCGTCGATTCTGGTGACACGCGCAGCAGGCGTCACCAGATGATGCGACGCGCCACCAAACAGTCCGCGCACCGGCGTGTTGCCCTGCGGCTGAAAACAATTGGCGCCAGGCACAAAGACCCGCTCGCCGACCCGGAAACCACTGTCGGGGCCAGCCTCAACCACCTCGCCCGCGGCCTCATACCCCGGCACAAGCGGATAGCCCATGCCGGGAAACGGCGGCATCGTGCCCGACCAGAACAGCTTTTCAGTGCCCGTGGAAATGCCCGATTGCGCAATCTCGACCACCAGATCGCCCGCGCCTGGATCGCTCAACGCAAGGCTTTGCAGCCCCAGTTGTTTTGGCCCTGACAGGATGACGGCGTCGGTGTGCAACGGAATTCCCCCCTTTGGCGATGGCTGCGGGCCCGGAATGACTCGGGGCTTGACGCTTCGCCTTGGTGTAAGTCTACCCTTACAGTTTGAAGTGTCAACTTAAATAGACATTCTTTTTGCATGCAACGCCGAAAATATGTGCAGCGCATCACCGGCGACGGGCTGTCACACAACTTGTCACAAATGGACGGCGGCCCGGCAGAACCCTGATGTCGGAGAATCCGGCCCCGGTCAGCAACGCTGCAATTTCAGCCCCCGACCGCGTGCGTCCGGTCTGCATTGCGGCGGTGTAAAGCGCGAAATAGACATCCGTGGCACGGTCGGGACTCGCGCCGCCCGACATCGGCTCGGAAATCAGGATACGCCCGCCCTGTGGCAAAGCATCGTGAATGCTGGCCAAAAGCGCCGCAACGGTCGTATCAGAATGGTCGTAAAGCACGCGAATCAGGCTGATCGCATCGGCACCCCGGGGCAGCGAATCATCGCGGAACGATCCTGGATGCAGGGTGACGCGGCCTGACAAGCCGGCATGACCAAGGGCAGCGCCCGCCCCCTCCATCACTGCAGGAAGATCGAACAGATCAAGTTGCAAACAGGGATGGGCGCGCGCCACAGCCGCAAGGAAGGCCCCCGTGCCGCCGCCCACGTCCATCAGCCGCGTTATGCCGGAAAAGTCAATGATCTGAAGGGTATCCTCGGCAACGATGCCCTGACTGTCGGTCATCAGATGGGAATAGGTGGCGGCAACATCGGGGTCAGCCGCGCCCTCGGCACCAAAGACATAGGGCCAGAACCGCGCCAGATCGGGCGAGGTTTCGCCCCGTAGAAAAGCCACCGGATCAGCCAGATCGCGGTAGAGAATCGCGTGGTGGCGCACCATCGCATCCAGCCCGGGCACACCCAGAAACGCAGCGCCCCGCCGAGCCAGGCCGAACCGCCCGTCAGAGTGGCGGCGCAGCAGACGCAACGCCGCCCCCGCCTGCAACAATAGCTGCATCCGGTCTTCCGTCAGCCCCACCGCAGGCGCCAGGGAACGGGCCGCGCGCGGGCCGCCCTCAAGCTGTGCAAGGATGTCCAGATCGACCAGGGCCAGCAGCACTTGCGTGTTGGCAAAACCGGCCATCACATCAAAGATTGCAGCCCCTTCGGCCCGCACGATACGGCGCAGAATCGGCATCCGCGCGGCCCAGGCCTGAAACCTGCGTGAGCTGACAAGGCCCAGAAAGCCGGTCTTTTTGCGCGCAAAATTCGCGGGTTCGCTCAGGTCAGACACGAACGGAGGCTGGCGCCATCGGCGTCATCCGTTCGGCATAGCGGCGCACCATATCGGCCAGCATCGCCTCGCCCTTGCACGATGGAATGGACGCGATCGCGCCCCCCAGAATATCGCGCAACCGCCGGATCGCGCCCTGAACACCAAGTTCCGCCACCGCGGACGGGCGTGCGTGAACGGCATCCTGCCCGGCCGGTTTGCC
>JBGSRQ010000198.1:0-2618 GCA_041737515.1 Rhodobacterales bacterium
CAGGCCAGCACAGCCAGCGCAATCGGCACCGACCACAGGATCCTGTGGGCGATCACTTCGGCCGTGGGCAGCGCCGCCATCGTCTTCATGTAGACCGGCAAAAACCCCCACATGACATAGGCGGTCATCGCAAAGCCAAGTCCGCGCAGGCTGTCTTCGTTCTTGGGGGGCGTGTTCATTCCGACTGCCTATCGCGCCACCGGTCGGCGCACTACGCAAAACTTGTGCTGGTTACAAAGACGGGCGCCGGGCAAGATAATCCTTGGTGAACGCGTCATAGCCATCAGCGGTGACCTGCAGGTTTTCCCGCATCAGACCGTGCAATTCCGGCAGGTGATGGAACGGCACCGAAGGATAGACGTGATGTTCGGTGTGATAAGGCATGTTCCACGCTACAAAGCGAATCAGCGCGGTGGTAAAGGTCGTGCGGGTGTTTGCGAACATGTCGGCCACTTGCGGGCAGTCACCGTGTTCGGCCATCAGATACACCCGCAAGGCCGGCTGGCCCAGAAGCGCTGGCAAGATCCAGACCCAGAACAGCACCGGCGAAAGCCAGATCGAGGCCGCGACCAGCGCATATCCCACCAGCATCACCGCCGCCTCCTGCCGGATGCGCGATAGCGCGCGCGGTGGCAGATACGCGGCCCGCGCCCGCCCCGCAAGCAAAGTGCCAAGCACCCCCATCGCGCCGATCCAATAGGGCAGCCCCGACACATGCCACAACCACGCAAGCCGCGTTGCGGGCTTTGCGCTGTCCAGTTCCGGATCGTGGCCGGGAATGTTCGTCCAGCGGTGGTGGGCCAGATGAAAATAGCGGAACCATTCAAACGGCAGCAGCAACACGAACCCGCAAGACCGGCCCACGGCCTCGTTCAGCCAGACGCTTTCGAAGGGTGTCCTGTGCGTGCATTCGTGTTCCAGCGTGAACAGGAAAACGATCAGAACCCCTTGCACCGGAAGCAAAATCCACCACCCCGGAATACCGGCAGCAATCAGCCCGCCAACCGCCACAATGGCCCCGCCATGCCCGGCCAGATGCAGCAGGCCCTTGCGGTCGGATCGCTTGGTCAGCCGGGATTTCAGGGCGGGATCAAGCCGGCCTGCGAAACCGATGTGATCCATCCCTAGCCCCTTGGTATCTCAAAGCCCGGCGGCGCCAGCGTGAAGCCATCGAACCTGAAACCGGGGCTGACGGTGCAACTGACCAGCGACCAGTCACCCGTCGTGCATGCCGCCTGCCAGTGGTGCGGCGGAACGATGGCCTGTGGTGCATCGCCGCCAAGCACGTCCGGGCCAAGCCGGATGTCACGCGCGGGGCCGGCATCGGTTTGTGCCATTGAAAGAACCATCGGCGCGCCCGCATGAAACAACCAGATTTCCGTGGCGTCCACCCGGTGCCAATGGCTGGCAAGGCCCGATCGCAACAGGAACAGGATCGCCGTGCCGGATGCCCGCCCCGCGACGTCTGCCCCCACCCATGTCTGGCGGTAAAATCCGCCTTCGGGGTGGGGGGAGAGGCCGAGGGTTTCAATAATCCGGGCGGCGTCGTCCATCAGGCCTTCAGCACGCTGCGCCCGGCATATTCTGCCACTTCGCCCAGCATTTCCTCGATCCGGATCAACTGGTTGTATTTTGCCAGACGGTCCGACCGCGACAGCGAGCCGGTCTTGATCTGGCCGCAGTTGGTGGCGACGGCCAGATCGGCGATCGTCGCATCTTCGGTCTCGCCCGACCGATGGCTCATCACGTTGGTATAGCCCGCGCGGTGCGCCATATCGACGGCAGCAAGGGTTTCGGTCAACGTGCCGATCTGGTTGACCTTGACCAGCATCGAATTGGCGCAGCCCTTGGCAATGCCATCGGCCAGACGGCGCGGATTGGTCACGAACAGATCGTCGCCAACAAGCTGGATCTTCGCGCCCAGACGGTCGGTCAACATCTTCCAGCCTTCCCAGTCATCTTCGGAACAGCCGTCCTCGATGGATATGATCGGGTAATCGGCGGCGAGGGATGCAAGGAAATCAACATTCTCGGCGATGCTCAGTGATTTGCCCTCGGCCTTCATCTCGTACTTGCCGCCCTTGAAGTATTCGGTCGCGGCGCAATCGAGGGCCAGGTAGATATCCTCGCCCGGACGGTAGCCTGCCTTTTCGATGGATTTCAGAATGAAATCCATTGCGTCGCGGGCAGAGCTGAGGTTGGGGGCAAAGCCGCCCTCATCGCCGATGCCGGTGCTGTGTCCAGCCGTCGACAGCTCTTTCTTCAGCGTGTGAAAAACCTCGGACCCCATCCGCACCGCCTCGCGGATGTTTTGGGCCGCGACCGGCATGATCATGAATTCCTGAATGTCGATCGGGTTGTCGGCATGTTCGCCGCCGTTGATGATGTTCATCATCGGCACCGGCAGAATGCGCGCCGAGGTGCCACCGACATAGCGGTACAAGGGCTGGTCCGTGAACATCGCGGCTGCCTTGGCCACGGCCAGCGACACGCCCAGAATGGCATTCGCACCCAGGCGCGATTTGTTCGGGGTGCCGTCCATCTCGATCATCGTGGCGTCGATGGCTTCCTGCTCGGTCGCGTCAAGGCCCACCAGCGCCTCGGCCAACTCGCCGTTG
>JBGSRQ010000214.1:0-7869 GCA_041737515.1 Rhodobacterales bacterium
AACGGCGCAGGCGGCACTGACCGCCGAGCAAGCGAAATCGGCGGATGCGGCGCGGCAGGTCGCGCTGCTGAACGAACAGATCGCGACGCTGCGCGGGCAGTTGGGGTCATTGCAGGATCTGCTTGATGCAGCCTCTGCCAAGGATTCCGCGGCAAAGGTGCAGCTTGAAAATCTGGGTGGGCAGTTGAATTCCGCATTGGCACAGGTGGCTGCCGAACAAAAACGCCGCGCGGCGTTGGAAGAAGCAGAGCGTCTGCGGCTTGAGGCGGAAAATCAGGATCTTGCGAAATACCGTTCGGAATTCTTCGGCCAGCTCAGCCAGCTTCTGGCGGGGCGCGAAGGGGTGCGGGTCGTGGGGGACCGTTTCGTGTTTTCGTCCGAGGTGCTGTTCAACCCCGGTTCGGCGGATCTCGCCCCCGAGGGCCGTTCGCAGATTGCCAGCGTGGTCTCGACCTTGCGTGAGGTGTCCGATCAGATTCCCCCTGGCATCGACTGGATCATCCGGGTGGATGGCCATACCGACAACGTGCCCTTGTCGGGGCAGGGCGAATTTGCCGACAATTGGCAATTGTCGCAGGCGCGTGCCTTGTCGGTAGTGAAGTTCATGCAGAATGATCTTGGCTTTCCGCCAAACCGGCTGGCGGCGACCGGCTTTGGTGAATACCAGCCCGTGGCGCCAGGCGACAGCGCCGAGGCCCGCGCGCAGAACCGCCGGATCGAGTTGAAACTGACGGAAAGGTAACGGATGAGCGCGGTTGTGCGGGTTTTGACGGCGAACGATCGCGCCCAGTGGGACGTGCTTTACTCTGGCTATGCGGGGTTTTTCGGGGTCGTGCAAACCGAAGCGATGCGGGATGCCGTGTGGGACTGGCTGATGGATGCGGGCGTGGAGGTGTCTGGCCTTTGTGCCGTGCAAGATGCGCGGTTGGTTGGTATCGCGCATTTCAGGCCCTACCGGCGGCCCCTGTCGGCGAGCGTCGGCGGGTTTCTGGATGATCTTTTTGTCGATCCTGCCGCACGCGGCGGCGGGGTGGCTGAAGCGCTGATCGCGGCGGTTCGCGCCGAGGGCATGGCGCGGGGCTGGACGGTGATCCGCTGGATCACGGCAGAAGACAACATGCGGGCGCGGGGGCTCTATGACAGGGTCGCCGTTCAGACGCCCTGGGTGACCTATGACATCAGGCTGTAGGCCGGTCCGCTGACGGGTTGACATCGCGGCCAGCGCTGCCGCTTTGCGAAAGAAGGTCATCTTGCAAAAAAACCGCTGGATGCGGTTCTTTTTCGAATGTTCGTCCGCCTGTCGAAGGCCCCGGATCTTGTCCGGGGCTGCGGTTGCATGGAAAGGCCCCGGACCGTGTCCGGAGCCTCGCCTCTTTATTCCGCCGTTAGCAGCGGTGGTTTCTGGCCGGTAAGGCGGGGTTTTGCAGGCTCCTCTACCTCCAGCACAATCTCGTCGTCGCGCACCAGCACGCGGACCACACCACCCTTGACCAGTTTGCCGAACAAAAGTTCCTCGGCCAGCGGTTTCTTGATGTGTTCCTGGATCACCCGGCCCAAGGGGCGGGCGCCCATCTTGTCGTCATAGCCCTTGTCGCCCAGCCAGATCGCAGCCTCGGGCGTCAGCTCGATATGCACACCGCGGTCCATAAGTTGCGCTTCAAGCTGCATGACGAACTTTTCAACGACCTGCAGGATGATTTCCTTGCCAAGCGGGGCAAAGCTGATGACGGCATCCAGGCGGTTGCGGAATTCGGGCGTAAACGTCCGCTCGATCGCTGCCGTATCTTCACCCGTGCGCCGGTCACGGCCAAACCCGATGGCCGATTTCGACATTTCCTGCGCGCCCGCGTTCGAGGTCATGATCAGGATCACGTTGCGGAAATCGACCGTGCGGCCGTTGTGGTCGGTCAGCTTGCCGTGATCCATGACCTGCAAAAGGATGTTGTAGACATCCGGGTGCGCCTTTTCCATCTCGTCCAGCAGCAGCACGCAATGTGGGTGTTGATCCACGCCATCGGTCAGCATGCCGCCCTGATCAAAGCCGACATAGCCCGGAGGCGCACCGATCAGTCGTGATACCGCGTGTTTCTCCATGTATTCCGACATGTCAAAGCGCAGCAGTTCGACGCCAAGGGACGACGCAAGCTGTTTGGCCACCTCGGTCTTGCCCACACCCGTCGGGCCGGCGAACAGGTAGTTGCCGATCGGCTTTTCGGGTTCGCGCAGACCCGCACGGGCAAGTTTGATGGCCGACGCCAACGCCACGATGGCCTTGTCCTGTCCGAACACCATGCGCTTCAGCGTGCCTTCCAGATCGCGCAGCACCTCTGCATCGTTCTTGGAAACGTTCTTCGGCGGGATGCGGGCGATCTTGGCCACCACAGCCTCGATCTCTTTGGTGCCGATGGTCTTGCGGCGCTTGGATTCCGACACCAGATGCTGTGCCGCACCTGCCTCGTCGATCACGTCAATCGCGCTGTCGGGCAGTTTGCGGTCGTTGATATAGCGCGCCGCAAGTTCGACAGCCGATTTGATGGCGTCACTGGTGTAGCGCAGATCGTGATGCTCCTCGAAATGCGGCTTCAGACCCATCAGTATCTTGATCGCGTCGGGGATTGACGGCTCGTTCACGTCGATCTTCTGGAACCGGCGGCTCAGCGCGCGGTCTTTTTCAAAATGCTGACGGAACTCCTTGTAGGTGGTCGAGCCCATGCACCGCAGCTTGCCGCCCTGCAGCGCAGGCTTCAGCAGGTTTGACGCATCCATCGCCCCGCCCGAAGTGGCACCGGCCCCGATGACCGTATGAATCTCGTCGATGAACAGGATCGCGTCTGGGTGATCCTCCATCTCTTTCATCACGGCTTTCAGACGCTCTTCGAAATCGCCGCGATAGCGGGTTCCGGCCAGAAGTGCGCCCATGTCAAGGCTGTAGATGGTGGCATGTGCCAGAATCTCGGGCGTTTCCTTGTGAATGATCTTCCAGGCCAGCCCTTCGGCAATGGCGGTCTTGCCCACACCGGGGTCGCCCACCAGCAGCGGGTTGTTCTTGCGGCGGCGGCAGAGGACCTGGATGCAACGCTCCACTTCCGGTTCGCGGCCGATCAGGGGGTCAACGTCGCCCTTGCGCGCCTTGACGTTCAGATCGACGCAGTATTTCGACAGCGCGGATTCCTTCGCCTCTCCCGCTTCGGCTTTGGGTGTTTCCTGTTCTTCGGAACCCGACACCGAACGCGGTTCGCCGAAGGCGGGGTCTTTCGCCACGCCGTGCGCAATGAAATTGACCGCGTCGTAACGGGTCATGTCCTGTTCCTGAAGGAAGTAGGCGGCGTTGGATTCGCGTTCGGCAAAGATCGCGACCAGCACATTCGCGCCTGACACTTCCGTGCGGCCCGACGATTGCACATGGATCGCCGCACGCTGGATCACGCGCTGGAAGGCGGCGGTCGGCACGGCCTCGGACCCTTCGACATCCGTGACCAAAGTCGACAGATCGTCGTCGATGAAATCCACCAGCGTCTTTTTCAGATCGTCGATATCAACGCTGCACGCTTTCATGACGCGCGCGGCGTCAGGCTCATCAATCAGCGCCAGCAAAAGATGCTCCAGCGTGGCGAGTTCGTGGCGGCGTGCGTTGGCGAGGGCCAGGGCGCCGTGAATGGCCTGCTCAAGTGTTGTCGAAAAAGATGGCACGTTCTGGTGCTCCTGTTTCTCAGGGTCGGCGAGGGCGGGATGCCCTGCATCGACCGTGGCCCGATATGCTTAAAGTTCGGTTTTATTTTCCGGGCTTCAAGTTCTTTTTCCACTTTCGTGTGGAATGTTCCGTCAGACTTACAATTTGTGATCGGTTTGTCAGTATCAAGACCGGTCTGCGGTCAGAACCTGTCTTTTCTGGCGCGGATCTCGGCAAATACCGCGACTGGGGTTGCATTCATCATGCCTACTGCCGTTTTCAACGATGGCAGGTGGGCGCGCAGGAAGGGGTTTGTTTCCAGCTCGTCGTAAAGGGGCACCGGAACGGTTGGCACGCCTTTGGCGCGGCTTTTGTCTGCGCTGTCTGACCGCAAGATAAGCTCGGGATTGTCTGGTTCAAGGCTCAGGGCGAAGCGGATGTTCGATTGGGTATATTCGTGGCCCGAACAGATCAGCGTGTCCTCGGGAAGCGCGGCCAGCTTTGCCAGGCTTTCAGACATCTGCGCCGGCGTGCCCTCGAACAGCCGCCCGCAACCCGCCGCCATCAGGCTGTCGCCGGTAAAGGCGATCTCGGCTGCGGCGCAGTAAAATGCGATGTGGCCGATGGTGTGGCCGGGCACGTCGACCACCGACAAGGCAAGGCTGCCCACGTCGATCACATCGCCTTCGATCACCGTGCGGGTCAGGGGGGGCAGGCGGTGTGCATCGGCAGCAGCCCCGATGACAACCGCGCCGGTTGCCTTTTGGACCTCTGCCACGCCGTCGATATGGTCGGAATGGTGATGCGTGATCAGGATGTGGCTCAGGCTCCAGCCGCGGCCTTTCAGCATTGCAAGAACAGGGGCCGCGTCCGGCACATCGACAACCGCTGTCGCCCCGGTTTCGGGATCGTGCAGCAGATAAGAGTAGTTGTCTGACAGGCACGGAATGATGACAAGATCGGGTGGCATGGTCTTTGCCCCTTATTCGGTTACACTTGGGATCAGTGTTGCCGATGAAAGGCCCCGCCGCAATGCATCTTGATGTGCTTGATCTGCGCGACTTCTATTATCGCACGCCATTGGGACGGGTGGCGCAGCGGGCGATCCGTGACAAGGTGGTGGGGCTGTGGCCCAATGTGAAGGGCCAGACCGTCGCGGGCTACGGCTTTGCGGTGCCGCTGCTGCGCCCGTTTCTGACCGATGCGCGCCGGGTCATCGGTCTGATGCCGGGGCCGCAGGGCGTCATGCCGTGGCCAGCCGGAATGGCGAATGTGTCGGTGCTGTGTGAAGAAGCGACATGGCCGCTGGCAACCGGCATGGTGGACCGGCTGGTGCTGATGCACGGGCTGGAGACATCGGAAAACCCCTCGGCCCTGCTGGACGAATGTCACCGTGTGCTGGGCCCCGGTGGCAAGGCGCTGTTCGTGGTGCCGAACCGGTCCGGTCTTTGGGCGCGGCGTGATGGCACGCCCTTCGGCTTTGGCCGCCCCTATTCGCTGCGCCAGCTTGAGGCGCAGCTCAAACGCCACGGCTTCACCCCGGAACGCAGCCTTGCGTCGCTTTACGCGCCACCGTCGGGCAAGCGGTTCTGGCTGCGCACCGCGCAGTTCTGGGAAACCACGGGCCGGCGGATCGTGCCGTGGTTTGCGGGCGGCGTGCTGATGGTCGAGGCCAGCAAGCAGGTTTATGCACCGACTCGCGGCGGGCTGGGGGCGGTGGTGCGCAAACCCCTGAAAGTGCTGGAGTGGGCAGGGGCGGGGTCGCCAGAGCCGGTCATGGGGCGTCGCTGACCGCGATTCACGGGTGCTTCGCGTGGTGCTGCGATCTTGGGTTGCAACTGCAGCATTCGCCCGGACAAGATGCCGCAAAACCTTGTCACAACTGCGCTACCTAAGTGGTTGCGGGGTGCAAATACGTCTGTTAGAGACGACGCAAATGAGACGCATGCGAATTTCCCTCGTATGCGCCACAGACCGTCCTTGGCCTGCGTCAAGCAGCGTCCGGGCCAAGCAACTGGAAGGGTTGACGTGTCCGAATCTGCCTCGATTTCCTCTGGAATCGCGGCCCGCTATGCGGCCGCTGTCTTTGAGCTTTCCAAAGACGACAAGGCACTGACCTCGCTTGAAAAAGATGTCGATGCACTGGATGCGGCGCTGAAGGTCAGCCCCGATTTCGGCGCGCTGATTTCGTCGCCGATCTATTCGCGCGAAGATCAGGGTGCGGCGGTGGCTGCAATTGCGGCAAAGATGGGCGTTTCAACCACGGTCGCCAACACGCTGGCGCTCATGGCCAAGAATCGCCGTCTTTTCGTGCTGCCGCAAATGTTGACCAACATCCGCGCCCGCATCGCCGACGAAAAGGGCGAGATGACGGCCGAAGTCATTTCGGCCACTGCCCTGACGGCGGCGCAATCCAAGAAACTCGCCGACACGCTGAAAGCCAGCGTCGGCAAGACTGTCATCCTTAAAACCGCTGTCGATGAAAGCCTCATCGGTGGTCTTGTCGTGAAACTGGGTTCGACGATGATTGATACATCGGTCAAGGCCAAGCTTGCGGCGCTTCAGAATTCAATGAAAGAGGTCGGATAAATGGGTATCCAAGCGGCTGAAATCTCTGCCATCCTGAAAGAGCAGATCAAGAATTTCGGGAAAGACGCAGAAGTGGCCGAAGTTGGCCGCGTGCTGAGCGTCGGCGACGGGATCGCGCGCGTGCACGGGCTGGACAATGTCCAGGCCGGCGAGATGGTGGAATTCCCCGGCGGTATCCGTGGCATGGCACTGAACCTTGAAGTGGACAACGTCGGTATCGTGATCTTTGGCGACGACCGTTCGATCAAGGAAGGCGACACCGTCAAGCGCACCAAGTCCATCGTGGACGTGCCTGCGGGTGAGGCGCTGCTGGGCCGCGTGGTTGACGGTCTGGGCAACCCGATCGACGGCAAGGGTCCGATCAAGGCGACCGAACGCCGCGTGGCCGACGTGAAGGCCCCCGGCATCATCCCGCGCCAGTCGGTGCACGAGCCGATGGCGACCGGCCTGAAATCGGTTGACGCCATGATCCCGGTTGGCCGTGGCCAGCGCGAGTTGATCATCGGCGACCGTCAGACCGGCAAGACTGCCATCGCGCTGGACACGATCCTGAACCAGAAGTCGTATAACGAAGCGGCGGGCAAGGACGAATCCAAGAAGCTTTACTGCGTCTATGTTGCCATCGGGCAAAAGCGTTCGACCGTGGCGCAGCTTGTGAAAAAGCTGGAAGAAACCGGTGCGATTGACTACACCGTGGTCGTTGCGGCCACCGCGTCTGACCCGGCGCCGATGCAGTTTCTGGCGCCCTATGCGGCCACTGCCATCGCCGAATATTTCCGTGACAATGGCCGCCACGCGCTGATCATCTATGACGATCTGTCCAAGCAGGCCGTGGCTTACCGCCAGATGTCGCTTCTGCTTCGCCGCCCGCCGGGACGTGAGGCCTATCCTGGTGACGTGTTCTACCTGCATTCACGCCTGCTGGAGCGGTCGTCGAAGCTGAACAAGGATTTCGGCTCGGGATCGCTGACGGCACTGCCGATCATCGAAACCCAGGGTGGCGACGTTTCGGCGTTCATTCCGACGAACGTGATCTCGATCACCGACGGCCAGATCTTCCTTGAGACGGAATTGTTCTATCAGGGCGTCCGTCCTGCAGTGAACACCGGTCTTTCGGTGTCGCGCGTCGGATCGTCGGCGCAGACCAATGCGATGAAATCGGTTGCCGGCCCGGTCAAACTGGAACTGGCGCAGTACCGCGAAATGGCGGCTTTTGCGCAGTTCGGCTCGGACCTTGATGCTTCGACCCAGCAATTGCTGAACCGTGGCGCGCGCCTGACCGAGTTGATGAAGCAGCCGCAATACGCGCCGCTGACCAATGCGGAAATCGTTTGCGTGATCTTTGCGGGCACCAAGGGCTATCTGGACAAGATTGCCGTCAAGGACGTGGGGCGCTACGAAGCGGGTCTGCTCAAGCACCTGCGCACCACCGGCAAGGCGCTTCTGGAAGACATCACCAAGAACGACCGTAAAGTTGCGGGCGATCTGGAAAAAGCGATCCGGGCCGAGCTTGACGCCTTCGCCAAAGACTTCGCGTAAGCCGGGCGAGGGAGCACCCAGATGCCCAGTTTGAAGGATCTTAAGACCCGGATCGCCAGCGTCAAGAACAC
>JBGSRQ010000218.1:0-10403 GCA_041737515.1 Rhodobacterales bacterium
GGGGCCACGGCGCGGGGGGCCACGGCGCGGGCGGCTTCGGCCGCGACGCGCAATTCCTCAGCAATCTCCAGCGCTTCGTCGGGGTCGAAATCCAGTGGAAGTTCAACCCCGCCTTCAGCCTCGATATAGATCCGCACCATGCCAAGGCTGGTCGGGCCGATCTGGATGTTGGCGGCAATGTCGCTTTGCTTGTCGATGCCCATCGGCCCATTTCCCCTTGTGCTGTTCCCGCGCGGCCTAGCGCCCTTTCGCTGCACTGGCAAGCGGGGCGCGTGCAATAGCGGCTTGCAATCGGTTCTGCGCGCCGCTACATCGCCCGTCAGGTTGCCGACGTAGCTCAGTTGGTTAGAGCACTAGATTGTGGATCTAGGGGTCCCCCGTTCGAGCCGGGGCGTCGGTACCATCCCACTTTCAGACGGCAGGATCGGGGGCAGGCATGTTTTCGCCGCCGTATCCGTGTTCCGGCAGCATTGCGCCGAACCCGCTTTGGCTTTGCCGCGCAAGGATTGCGCCGTGCCAGCCAATATGATTCCGTCGTCTTGCATCAAGGGGGGCGACGGTTTCCGTGTCTGATGCGCAACACAACCTCACCTTGCGCGGTGGCGGGCCGTCCGCCTGCTTTTCGCCGCAATTCAAGCACCGAATAGCCTGATTTTCCGATTTTATCGGCAGCCGGGTGGTGCGTTATTCACACTGGAGCGATCTATGCCTGCAAACCTGAATTCCTTGATCGCAGCGCTTCGTGCCGACCCCGGCCTCAAGGAAAGCGTTCCGGCGTTGCAGATCAAAAAGGGGGTCGCGGCGGTTGTTCAGTTGAACTCGGTGTTGCTGAATTCCATCAACATCACCCATTCGAACGATGATGCCAGGCTGGACATCTATGACATGAAGAAGGTCTCGGCTGCGACCTATGCCAATCCTGCGCAGTATGTGAAGTTTCTTGAGGGGCACGGCAATGACAACGGCACCCGAGAAGATGGCTATCACTATCTGCAGGATGACGGTGGATCGCTTGTGTTTCAGGGCCGGAATTTCGTCGATACCGTGGCCGATGCGATCTATCACTTCGGCTTCAAGATCATCAGCGGACGTTATGTCAACGAAGATGGCAATGCGAACGAGCGTGCTGATGATGTGGCGGGTTGGCTGAACTTTTTCCTGAACGGGCGCAATGTCGTTTACGGCGACAGCACCCGGAACGAACTGCACAGCGGCGAGTATTCCTCATATTTCGCGGCCGCGCGAAACGAGACGTTTCTGGCCGGAGCCGGCAGCGACAGGATCTGGGCCGACATCGGCAATGACCGGGTTTACGGCGGCACCGGCAATGACATCTCGGGTGGCGGCAAGGGGTTGGACCGGCTGTTTGGCGAATCCGGCAACGACACGCTCTACGGTGAAGCGGGCGCGGACTCGATCTATGGCGGCAGTGGCCGGGACGAGATCGGCGGCGGCGATCAGAATGACCTGATCTTTGGCGGTCTGGGCTATGACAAGATGTCTGGCCAGAACGGGAACGACATCCTGTATGGCGGGGCCGACTTCGACACGGTGTCGGGTGATGATGGCAAGGACCGCGTTTTTGGCGGCGACGGCCGCGACGAAATTTATGGCGGCGCGGGCAACGATATTGTTGATGGCGGTGCCGGAAATGACCGTGTCGTGGGCAACGAGGGGGCTGATTTTCTGCGCGGCGGAGTCGGAGCAGATACCTTCGTTCTGTATGAAAACGGAACATCGCGCGATACGATCTACATCGGCAAGGGAGAAAGTGGCAAGACGCTGGCCACGATGGATCATGTCGAAGGGTTCGACCACGGGGTTGACAAGATCAACCTCAAAGCCTTCGGAGATATGTCATTTGGCGCGATTGACTATCTTGGCGGGGGGCAAGCCTCGGTCTATTACGACGGACGGTTCCTGCGGATCGACGCTGATGGCAATGCCACGACCGACCTGATGATCGAGTTCAAATATGTAGACACGCTGACGGCTGGCGACTTCATCTTCGCCTGACAACCTTCTGACGCAAGCCGGAAACCCCCGCGCGTGGCGTGGGGTTTTGGCGCAGCGTCAGGTGGACGCGCCGCCCACCGTCAGCCCGCCGATCAGCATGGTGGGCTGGCCCACGCCAACAGGCACCCACTGGCCCGCCTTGCCGCAATTGCCAATGCCCGGATCAAGCGCCAGATCATTGCCGATGGCGCGGATATGTTTCAGCGCCGTCGCCCCGTCACCGATCAGCGTGGCCCCCTTGACCGGTGCGCCGATGCGGCCGTTCTGCACGCGGTAGGCTTCGGTGCAACTGAACACGAACTTGCCGTTGGTGATATCGACCTGCCCGCCGCCAAAGCCCACGGCATAGATCCCGTCCTTCAGGCTGGCCACGATATCGGCCGGGTCGGCGTCGCCTGCCAGCATGTAGGTGTTGGTCATGCGCGGCATCGGGATATGGGCAAAACTTTCGCGCCGCCCGTTGCCGGTAGGGGCCACCCCCATCAGCCTCGCATTCTGGCGGTCCTGCATGTAGCCGACCAGAATTCCATCCTCGATCAGCACGTTCTTTCCCGAGGGCGTGCCCTCATCATCCACCGAGATCGACCCGCGCCGGTCGGGGATTGTGCCATCATCCAGCACGGTCACACCGCGGGCCGCGATGCGCTGGCCCATCAGCCCGGCAAAGGCCGAGGTTTTCTTGCGGTTGAAATCGCCTTCCAGGCCATGCCCGATGGCCTCGTGCAGCAGGATGCCGGGCCAGCCGGGGCCAAGCACGATGTCCATTGTGCCAGCCGGGGCAGGGACCGCCTCAAGGTTCACGAGTGCAATGCGCAGCGCCTCACGCGCCACACCCTGCCAATGCGCAGGCTCCATCAGGCGGGCAAGGCCATAGCGCCCGCCACCCCCCGTGCCACCGCTTTCGCGCCGCCCGTCCTGTTCGACGATCACCGAGATGCTGATCCGCGCCATCGGGCGGATGTCGGTGAAACGCAGACCCTCGGGGCGCAGGATCTCGACCTCTTGCAGGCCCGCGCCGATGCTGGCCGATACCTGAACGATGCGCGGATCAAGCGCGCGGGTATAGGCATCAATCTCGCGCAGAAGATCAATCTTGCCTGCAAAGGACGCATCCGCCATTGGGTCGTTGTCGGTGTAAAGCCGCGCGTTCGTGCCCTTTGGCGCATCGGCCAGCGTGCCACCACCGGCACCAACCGCCAGCCGCGTGGTCTCTGACGCCCGCATCAGGGCACGTTCCGAGATTTCGGTCGAATGGGCATAGCCTGCCACTTCGCCGCGCACGGCGCGCAGCCCGAAACCTTCTGACGCATCATAGCTGGCGGTCTTTACCCGCCCGTCGTCCAACACCAGCGATTCCGACCGGCGGCGTTCCAGAAACAGCTCGCCATCCTCGGCCCCGGCCGTTGCGGCGCGCAGCACGTTCAGCGCGCTCGCCTCATCCAGGTGCGTCTCGAACGGGCGGAAGGGGGCGTCGGTCATGCGTTGTCCTTGATCTGGAGCAAAGCGCGCGATTTGCCGCAACGCTTTCGCTTGTCGTCTGAGGTCTAATATGGTTTTACCGGGTCGGGAAACAATGGGATTCTGCGGCGCGCCCGGCGTCAGGCATGAACCCGCGGCGCAAGTCGTTAGTGAACGGGAAGAAAAGATGCGATCCATCAGAACATCAGCCGCAGCGGCACTTGGTTTCTTGGCAATGGCGGGGGCTGCTTTTGCACAAAGCCTGCCGATCATCGGCGAACCAAAGCCCGGCGGCATCGCCTTTCAACCTGCGGGCACCGGTCTTGCCCGCGAAGTGCATGATCTGGATCATCTCGTTCTGATCGTCATCACTGCGATCACGATCTTTGTGACGGCCCTGCTGATCTGGATCGTGATCCGTTACAATCAGCGTGCCAACCCAAAGCCCGCTACCTTTACGCACAACTCGCCGCTTGAGATTGCATGGACGATCGTGCCGATCCTGATCCTTGTGGTCGTTGGTGCGAACTCGCTGCCGGTCCTGTTCCGCCAGATGGAGATTCCGGAAACCCAGTTGACCGTGAAAGTCACCGGCAGCCAGTGGTACTGGAACTATGATTATCCCGATGCGGGCGTGAATTTCGACAGCTATCTGATCGGCGAGGGGCTTGTGATGACGCCCGAGGTCGAAGATCAGTTGGTCGCTGCGGGCTACACCAAGCAAGAATTCCTGCTGGCGACCGATACCGCGATGGTCGTGCCGGTAAACACCAACATCAAGGTGCAGATCACCGGGGCCGATGTGATCCACGCGTGGATGGTGCCGGGCCTTGGCATGCAACATTCCGCCGTGCCGGGTCGTCTGGGCGAGATGTGGTTCAATGCCGACAAGGAAGGCATCTACTTCGGTCAGTGCACCAACATCTGTGGCAAGAACCACGCCTATATGCCGATCACGGTAAAGGTCGTGTCACAGCCGGTCTATGACGCATGGCTGAAAGAGGCGCAGGCCGGAAACTACGCGCTGGCGCAGAATTCGGCAACGCGCGCCGTGACCGTCGCTTCGGCGAACTGAGGCGCTGGGCCCTGAAGGCGTCTGCCGCGCAAACCGGAAAGAACGACATGACCGACGTGACAAGTTTCAAAGTTGAGAGCGAGGCAGGCTTCGGCGATTACGTCCAGCTTTTGAAGCCACGGGTCATGTCGCTGGTGGTGTTCACCGCGATGGTGGGCCTGCTGGTGGCCCCGGTGCCGCTGCATCCGTTCGTAGGCTTTGCCGCGATCCTGTTCATCGCGCTGGGCGGCGGCGCGTCCGGTGCGCTGAACATGTGGTGGGATGCCGACATTGACGCGGTGATGAAGCGCACGGCCAAACGCCCGATTCCCGCAGGAAAGGTCTCGTCAGGCGAGGCGTTGGGGTTTGGTCTGGCGCTGGCCGGGATTTCCGTGGTGATGCTGGGGCTGGCCACAAACCTGGCCGCGGCGGCGCTGCTGGCCTTTACGATCTTTTTCTACATTGTGGTCTATTCGATGTGGCTGAAGCGCCTGACGCCGCAGAACATTGTCATCGGCGGGGCTGCCGGTGCGTTTCCCCCGATGATCGGCTGGGTCTGTGCGACGGGGTCGGTGTCGGTTGAGGCCGTGCTGATGTTCATGCTTATCTTCATGTGGACGCCGCCGCATTTCTGGGCGCTGGCGCTGTTCATGAAGGAAGATTACCACAAGGCAGGTGTGCCGATGCTGACGGTCACGCATGGCCGCAAATCGACGCGCACGCACATTCTGGTCTATACGATCCTGATGGTTCCGGTGGCCTTGGCGGCTGGGTTCACCTCGATCGGCGGGCCGGTCTATCTGGCGGCGTCGGTGGTGCTTAACGCGATGTTCCTGCTGGGGGCATGGCGCATCTGGCAGCGCGACGAGGTGATGGCCGAGGCTGATAACTATATGGTCGAAAAGAAAGTTTTCCGCTTTTCGCTCTATTATCTCTTTGCGCATTTTGGTGCCTTCGCGGTTGAGGCGGCCTTGCGTGCCTACGGAATGGGAGGCTGGTAATGTCATTTACCGAACCGCACGAAATTCATAAACGCCGCTTTGGCCGGAACCTTGGTCTTGGCATTGTGCTGGTGGCCTTTGTGGCGCTGGTGTTCGGGCTGACGGTCGTCAAGGTCACGATGGGCGAGCCGGTGATTTCCAAGGAACACTATCAGGACGCGGGCCTGCCTGCGCCGGATGCACAATGATGCGAAAGAGTGATCCGCGCAGAACGGCATTCATGCTGGCGGGTGTGGCGGCGGTCATGCTGTCGCTATCGTTCGCGGCGGTGCCGTTCTATAACTGGTTCTGCCGTGTGACCGGGTTTGCGGGCACCACATCGGTTGCCGAACAGCCGTCGGACATCATTCTTGACCAGACGGTGAAGGTCCGCTTCGATGCCTCGGTCGAGGCCGGGATGCCATGGAAGTTCAAGCCTGAAGTCACGGAAATGACGATAAGAATCGGCGAAACCGGATTGGCGTTCTACGAGGCGTATAATCCGACAGACCGCCCCATCGGCGGCACGGCCAGCTATAACGTCACACCCGACAGCGCCGGCGGCTATTTCACCAAGATCGCCTGTTTCTGCTTTAACGAACAGATCCTGCGGCCTGGTGAACGCGTCAGCATGCCGGTTACGTTCTTTGTCGATCCGGAAATCGTCAAAGACCCCGAGGGCAAGTATGTCCACGAAATCACACTGTCCTACACCTTCCATGAAACTCCGCTGACGGATGAACAGCTGGCAGATCTTGCAGCACTCCCCGCCCCTGCGGTAAACTGATAAAAAGCACGAGGGACCGATCAACATGGCGCACGCAAAGAACCACGATTACCATATTCTGCCGCCGTCGATCTGGCCGTTCGCCGGGGCGCTCAGCGCGTTCATCATGCTTTACGGTGCCGTGCTTTGGATGCACGACAGTGGGCCGTGGATGGGCCTGATCGGCTTTGCGGGCGTGCTTTACACGATGTTTGCCTGGTGGTCGGACGTGATCAAGGAAAGCCAGGTCGGCGATCACACCCCGGTCGTGCGTATCGGTCTGCGCTACGGCTTCATCATGTTCATCATGTCGGAAGTGATGTTCTTTGCGGCGTGGTTCTGGACCTTCTTCAAACATGCCCTGTATCCGATGGGCCCGCTCAGCCCCGGTGTCGATGGTGTCTGGCCGCCCGCCGGGATCGAGACCTTCGATCCGTGGCACCTGCCCATCATCAACACGCTGATCCTGTTGTGTTCGGGTGCTGCGGCGACTTGGGCGCACCATGCGCTGGTCCACGAGAACAACCGCAAGGACATGAAGAACGGGCTGATCCTTGCCATCGCGCTGGGTGCTTTGTTCACGGTGTTTCAGGTTTATGAATACAGCCACGCAGCGTTCGGGTTTGCCGGAAACATCTATGGTGCCACGTTCTTCATGGCCACCGGCTTTCACGGCTTTCACGTTCTGATCGGCACGATCTTTCTGGCCGTGTGCCTGTTCCGTGCGATGGCGGGCCATTTCACCCCCGAAAAGCACATCGGGTTCGAGGCGGCGGCCTGGTACTGGCACTTCGTCGATGTCGTCTGGCTGTTCCTTTTTGCCGCGATCTATGTCTGGGGCCAATAAGGCCACAGCGGTTTTCAAACGTCAAAAAGCGCGGGCCTTCGGGGCCGCGTTTTCATTTGAAGGGATGGCCTTGTGGCACGCTTTATATTTCCGCTGGTCGCGGGTCTGGGCGGATTTGCGATCCTGATCTGGCTGGGTGTGTGGCAGCTTCAACGGCTGGACTGGAAAGAGGCGCGCCTTGCCGCGATTGACGCACGCATCGCCGCGCCCGCCGAAGCATTGCCTGCAAGCCCCGATCCGGCGCGCGATGCGTTCATGCCGGTGCGGGTTACCGGCACATTTACCGGCGAGGGACTGGAGGTTCTGGGCAGCTTGCGCGATCTTGGTCCCGGCTACCGCGTCATCGCCGTTCTGCAAACCGATACCGGCCGCCGGGTGCTGGTCGACCGTGGCATGATCGGCGAGGATCATCACAACGATCCGCGCACCGTTACTGTCGCCACCGTTACCGGCAACCTGCACTGGCCAGACGAAGTTGACAGCTATACCCCGCCCCCTGACGCCGGCCGCAACCTGTGGTTCGCGCGCGACGTGCCCGCAATGGCGCGGGCGCTGAACGCCGAGCCAGTGCTGATTGTCGCACGCGAAGCAACGGGCGATGGGATCGAACCTTTGCCGCTGGACAGCTCGACCATCCCGAATGACCATCTGAACTATGCGATCACCTGGTTTTCGACCGCTTTCGTGTGGCTGGGGATGACAGCGCTGCTGGTCTGGCGTATCAGGCAGCGAAGCCTGTGACGGAAATATGATGCAATACATCTCAACCCGCGGAACCGCCCCCGAATTGACCTTTGGCGAGGCGATGATGACCGGCCTTGCGCGTGACGGCGGGCTTTATGTGCCGCAGGTGGTGCCGGTCATGGCACAGGCCGATATTGCAGCACTTTCAGGCCTGCCCTACGCCGAGATCGCGTTCCGGGTGATGCGACCCTATCTGGGCGACACGTTCACGGATGATGAGTTTCGTGGCCTGATCGAAGCCGCCTACAACGGCTTCATCCACCCGGCCCGCGCGCCCCTGAAACAGATCGGTGCTTCGCATTTCCTGCTGGAACTGTTTCACGGCCCGACGCTGGCGTTCAAGGACTTTGCCATGCAGCTCATCGGCCAGATGATGCAGGCGGCTTTGGCCAAATCGGGTGAGCGGATCACGATCGTGGGGGCCACCAGCGGTGATACCGGGTCGGCGGCGATCGAGGCGTTCCGGGGCTTGCCGAACGTCGATGTGTTCATCCTGTTCCCGCATGGCCGCGTGTCCGACGTGCAGCGCCGCCAGATGACGACGCCGGTGGAATCCAATGTCCACGCCATTGCGATGGACGGCGATTTTGATGATTGTCAGGCCCGCGTGAAGGATATGTTCAACGACTTTGCCTTTCGCGATGGCGTGCGGCTGGCAGGCGTCAACAGCATCAACTGGGCGCGGGTTCTGGCGCAGGTGGTCTATTACTTCAGCGCCGCCGTTTCCCTGGGCGCACCACACCGTGCGGTCAGCTTTACCGTACCCACCGGCAATTTCGGCGATATTTTCGCGGGCTACATCGCGCGCAAGATGGGGCTAACGATTGAAAAGCTGGTGATCGCCACCAACCAGAACGACATTCTGGACCGCGCCCTGCGGTCGGGGGATTATCGCACCAATGGCGTGAAACCCTCGATCAGCCCGTCGATGGATATTCAGGTGTCGTCGAATTTTGAACGCGCGCTGTTCGATGCCTACGCGCGCGATGGCGCGGCGATCACGGCGCTGATGGCGGAAATGAAGGCGGGCGGGTTCCATATCAGCCAGGGCGCCCTGGAAACCCTGCGCGACACCTTCGCGTCGGGCCGCTGTTCCGAGGATGAAACCCGCGCCACCATCCGGCGCATCTTTGCGCAGACGGGCGAGGTTCTTTGTCCGCATACTGCTGTTGGCGTGAAGGTTGCCGAAGATCACCTGGGAGCGACCCCGATGGTGACGCTTGCCACCGCCCATCCCGCCAAATTCCCCGATGCGGTTGCGGCCGCGATGGGCGCTCGCCCTGCGCTGCCGGCCCGCATGGGCGATCTGTTTGACCGACCCGAGCGGCTTACCCGGCTGCCGGGCGATCTGGCCCACCTGCAAACCCATATCCGCGAAAGGATTGCGCTTTGACATTGCGCCTTGATACCTTGCCCAACGGTCTGCGCATCGTGACCGAGGATATGCCGGGGCTGATGTCAGCCTCGGTCGGAATCTGGGTGCAGGCAGGCGGACGGCATGAACGGGCCGAGCAGAACGGCATCGCGCATTTTCTGGAACATATGGCGTTCAAGGGCACCAAACGGCGCAGCGCGCTGCGGATTGCCGAGGAGATCGAGGATGTCGGCGGTTACATCAACGCCTATACTTCCAAGGAAATGACCGCCTATTACGCCCGGGTGCTAAGCGCCGATGTGGGGCTGGCGCTGGACGTAATCTCGGATATCGTGCTGAATCCGGTGTTCAAAAAGGCCGATATCGACACCGAACGCCATGTGATCCTGCAGGAAATCGGACAGGCGCTTGATACCCCCGACGATATCATTTTCGACTGGCTCCAAGAGGTGTCGTATCCCGATCAACCCTTCGGCCGGACCATCCTTGGCCCGCAAGAGCGGGTGGCGGGCTTTGCCAAGGCCGATCTGGCGGGGTTTGTGGCCCAGCATTACGGCCCCGACCAGATGATCCTTTCGGCGGCGGGCGGCGTTGATCACGATGCCATCCTCGGACAGGCGATCGAAATATTCGGCGGGCTGAAACCGGTCGGAGCCTCCAGAGTTCAACGCGCCGCCTTTGCGGGTGGCGAGCGTCGCGAGATCAAGGATCTGGAGCAGGCGCATTTCGCGTTGGGGTTCGAGGCGCCGGGTTATCTGCACGCCGATGTCTATGCCGCGCAGGTCTACGCGATGACAATGGGCGGCGGCATGTCGTCGCGCCTGTTCCAGAAAATCCGTGAAGAACGCGGGCTTTGCTATTCGATCTTCGCGCAGGCCGGTGCCTACGAAGACACCGGTCAGGTCACGATCTATGCAGGCACCAGCGGCGAAGAGGTCGGCGATCTGGCCCAACTGACGGTGGACGAGTTGAAACGCGCGGCAGATGACATGACCGAGGCCGAGGTGGCCCGCGCGCGCGCGCAACTGAAGGCAGGCTTGCTGATGGGCCTTGAAAGCCCGTCCAGCCGCGCCGAACGGCTGGCGCGATTGCTGGCCATCTGGGGCCGGGTGCCGGACGTTTTGGAATCGGTAGCCAAGATCGACGCCGTGACCACCGCCGAC